>JANYFP010000546.1 GCA_025362555.1 Verrucomicrobiota bacterium | reverse complement strand
GAACTGCTCCAGCGAGGTCTGGTTGATGTCGTCGATCGCCTTGAGCAAAGCCGTCTTTGCCCCCGTAAGATCGTCGCACTGCGCCTTCAGGAACTCATAGCGCTGCTTCAATTCCGCATACTCCTCGATGGCGACCAAATTGACCGCCCCCATCGAGCCGATCCGCTGCCGCAACGCATCAACTTCCACTTTGATTTCTTCCCAATTGGTCGAATCAAGTTCCGCGAGTTCCGCCTCGGTCGCTTCGCCCTTGTTGCCCTTGTCCTTTTTCCGGCGCTTGGTCGGAACGGCGGCCACCGCATTTGGGGTCGCATCCGCACTGTTGTTTGCTTGCTGCAAACCCACTATTTGTCCGGGCCGGTCGCCCGGCAAACCGGATGCACCAGACTCATCTTCCTCATCGAGATCAAGCGCCTTGAGGCCCTCGGGTTCGTCATCGGCATGCCAAAGCAATTTCTTCCAATCGAGGGTTGAGATCTCGACCTGGAATTCGCGGGTCACTTCTTCAACGAGGAACTGCACACGCGCGCGGGTCTCCGCCGATTTGATTTCGTGTTTGGAAAGCTCGGACTGCGCCGAATCCGACTCGCTGCGGATCGAGGTCAGGCCTAGCTCCACTGCGGCGATCGCCTGCTCAACGGTCTGCAACTCACGCCGAATCGTTTCCACATTGCCCTGCGCAATCGCCAGGGTCGTGAGCACTTCTTCCCCGCGACGACGCTGATTGGTGGCCTCTTGCTCCAACTGTTCGACCTGGGACGACCACGTCTCAAGTTCGATTTGGCGCTGCACGAGTAACTCATCAAGTTGTCCGCGACGGCGACTCATCTCACTCAAACCGCGATCGAGAACTTCAACTTTTTGCCGACGCTCGGCAAGTTCCAGCCGCGCCTGCGAGAGAATCTCTTTCTTTTCATCCCGGTCCGAGCGTTTCGCGGTGATGGTCGCCTCAAGCGCGGAAATTTTTTCTTTTTGCGCCGTTACGCCGGCCTCAGCTTCGCCCAGCAGCCCTTGGGCTTTCGCGAGGCGGGACAACGCTTCATCGTGATCGCGCGTGAGCGTGTTCAGCTCATTTTCCATGCGCGAAAGACGATTGGTGGCGTCATCGTGAGCCCGCTGCGCATTCTTTTCCTCGGTGGAAATCACCGCCGTGTTTTGCGACGCTTCCTGCACGTCTTTGCGCTTCTGCTCCAGTGATACTTCGGCCTCGTTCAAGGTCGCGTTGATTTGCTCAATCAACACTCGCTGTTCGTCGTGCGCTTTTTGCTCGGCGACGACGGCCTTGCCGGTCTCGCGCAAATCCACTTCGCGCTGCACGATGCTGTTGGCCGGCTTCTTGTGGTAACCGCCAAAAATAAGTCCGCGACGGTCGACGAGATCACCCTTGGCCGTCGCAACCATCAGGAAACTAAACGATGGATTGGTCTTCCAGAATTCCAGGAAGGCACCGAGATCATCCGCCAAATAACAGGCGGATAGCACGCTCGCCGCCGGATGGGCGGGATCGAGATTGGCCACTGCATCCGCAGCGGGACGCAGCCCGGGCGGCAACGCATTTTCCGTGGGCGCGCCGGTGAAATCAGCGACTTGCAAACACACGCTGCCGATCTGTTCGCCCTCGAGTTGCGTCAAAATTTTCTGCGCCGTGGCTAAGTCAGAAACCGTGATCGCTTCGACCGAAGCGCCGAGCAGCGCTTCGAGTGCCTTGGCATATTCCGGACGCATTTCGAGACCTTGCGTGATCGGCGTAAATTTCTGCTCACCGAGCGTCGCCGCCAACCGGCCCTGCAACAAAGCTTTCGCGCCCTCGCCGAAACCTTCCCATTTCTCCTGCAACTGCTGGAGCAATTTAAGGCGCGCCGTTTTTTGCGCGAGACTCCGGTCAATATCCTGAAGTTTGCGCTGCGCCTCGCGAAACGCATGCGTTGCGGCTTGCAACGCAGCCTGCGCGGCCTGCGCCTCGTTGTTGCTCCGACTCTGTTCCGCGCGAGCTTCCTCGACGCGTGCGCGCACCTCGTTCAACGCCTGCATGGCCGCCTCCACCGCCTCGCGTAATTGCGCGAGCTCGGAAGAAAGTTGATCAAATTTATGCTGACTCGTCCGGGCGTCGACTTCGAGACTGGAGCTTTCGGTCCGATGCCGGGCGACCGCGCTCTCGAGTTGCAACAAGCGGAATTTATCCTGGTTCAACTGCTGTTCAGCCTTGGTCAGTTCGCCCTCGGTAATCGCCAACTCACGGTTGCGATCCTGGAAAACGGCATCGGAACTGCCGAGCATGCTCAACTGCATTTGCTTGTCCTGCGCGCCGGTGTCGACCTGCGACGCCAGTTCCCGCAGTTGCATTTCCAATTCAGCGAGATCATCCGTGCTGGAAACAATGCGCTCCTCCAAACCCGCGCGCTTGACCTGCGCCATCTGAGCTTGGTTTTCCGCCTGTTCTTTTTGCGTACGAAGATCGAAGACCGACTGCTGCGCGTCCTGCACGCGCTGATTCAGCGAACTGCGGGCGGCTTTATTTTCCTCGAGCGAACCGCTATTTTCTTCAAGCAAAGCGCGCCGAGTCTCGGCTGCGGTGCGCAACGCGGCCACGCGGCCATCAAG
>JANYFP010000541.1 GCA_025362555.1 Verrucomicrobiota bacterium | reverse complement strand
TTTCCGCGCAATTCGTGCCCGATGAAGCCGCGAAAATCTCCTACCCCTACGATTACGAATTCGTCGTCAGCTATCGTTTTAATGCGCTCAGCCTCTTTGTAGAATTGCAACTCACCAACCTCGGCAAAGCGCCGATCCCGTGGTCCGCCGGACACCATTTTTATTTCACGCTCCCGTGGGGCACCGGCCGGACCCGCCAGGATTATCTGTTGGAAACTTCCGCGACCAAGTACCTGCGCCGCGATGACAAAGGCGCGCTCATCGACGGCCCGCGCGTCAATGCCCGCGAAACTCTCGCGAACAATGATCTCGTTGATCTGATTCATACCGGTTTGAAGCGTGATGTTTTCTCAGTAACGGAAACAGCCACCGGCAACCGCCTGCTCTTCCGCAGCGGGATATCCCAAGGTTCACCGCGCGACCTGGCGGTGGTCACTTGGACCCCGGATGAGAAAGCACCCTTCTATTGCTTCGAACCTTGGATGGGGCCACCCAATGCGGCCGAAACCAAAGTCGGCCTGCACACGGTCGCACCAGGGCAAATGCAGAAATTCCACGTCGAAATCCGGTTAGGTTGAACTCCGTCTGTCTCGCCCAACCAGCGTAACTCGTCGGCCATCAAACTCACCAGAATCCGATCATTTGGAATTCCCGTAAAAGTGATAAAAAAGCGGATTTCTCCGTTACTTTTCGCGAAGTTCACCGTCTAATTTTCCTATGTTCGACATCGGCGGCGCAGAACTAGCACTCATCCTCTTCATCTGTCTTCTCCTCTTCGGAGCCAACAAGCTACCCGAGTTGGCCAAGGGCTTGGGGAAATCCGTGAAGGAATTCAAGAAAGCCGCCAGCGGCGTGGAGAACGAATTTCGCCGGGCCATGGAAGAGCAACCCACGCCGCCACCCGCGCCCGCTCCAAAACCGTTCGCCACGATTCAGCAGACGCCGTCAGAAAAACCCGCGTTGCCCCCGCCGTCGGCTGATTGAGCCAGCAGCTCTGTCTTTCGTATTTTTCCTCTCGTAGGCAGCGAGCTTGCTCGCGCTCTGCGTCCGAAAAATCTGTAGTGCCAACCCACCACGTCACGCCATCCCTGAGCGCGAGCAAACTCGCTAACCTACCGCGACATGGCGTGCACGCAAAACGCAGAGCTGCAGCTCTGCGTTACTCGAAAATCTTTCCGCGATTAAAGCGCCAAACGGCGATCGTCATCACAACCGCGGTGATCCCGCCGAGAATCCCCAAGATGGGCAGTACCTGCACGAAACTGTTGCCCGCCCAGAGCACTGCGCTGAATCCTTCCATCGACCAATAGACCAGGGTGAGTTTGCTGAATTGCTGAATGAACGCCGGCATGATGCTGATCGGAAACCACGCACCACCGAGCGCACTCATCAGCATGATGAGAAACGTCGCCATGCCGTTCGCCGCCTCGGCATTGGGCGCAACCGCGGCCAGCAGCATGCCGAATGACGTGCAAGCCGCCGCCGCGAACGTACAAACCAAAATCAACAGCCCGAGGTGCTTCTCCACCTCAATGCCAAATAGAATGCGCCCCGCAAAAAACAGCACAATGAGTTGCACGAGCCCAATGCTCACGCCGTAAAGAAATTTTCCCCACAGGATTTGCGCCCGCGTGACCGGGGCCGCGAGCACCCGCTGAAATATCCCTGCGTCGCGTTCACGAAAGAGACTCGCCGCTGAAGCGCTAACCGCGAACAGCAGAAACTGCATCGCCCAACCGCCCACGATACTCGTCGCGAAAGGACTCTTCACCTGCGCCCCGACAACTTGCTCATTCTCAATTCGGACGATCCGTGAAAGGACATCTGTCGACGCAGTGGCATCCGCCGCATTGGCCGGCGTCTTACCCGCCCCACCCAGCGCGGTCCCAAGACCGAAATCGCCCGCTTCGATGGACTGTTGAATTTGCTCTTTATCACCGCCAAAGGCACTGCTCACGGCGCCGGCGATGGCGCCGTTAAATTGTTTGAAACGGTCATCCCCGATCAGCCGTTTCGCACTCGACTGAAGTGACTGCCCGAGGAGTTGTGGAATAGTGGTGAAGATCGTTTTTTGCAGGATGCCGTTAACCGTCTGCGTCTCGATTTCGTTGCGCGGATTCGAGAGGATTTTCAAGTGCAACCCAAACCCGGTGGCGCTGACCAGATCAGCCGGAATCACGAGTGCAAAGTGCACATCCGCGCCCGCCTCGCGCAGCATCGGACGAAGATCGTCCTCCGTGAGGGGACGCGTGGATTTATCGGGATTCACAAACTTCGTCCAAACGCGAAAGCTCTTCTCCGCTTGCAACGCCTCCACCAGTTTCACGGCGGCGGGATTGTCACTGGCGTTGACCACAGCAAGCGGAATACCGCTCGGACCTGAGTCCTTTTTATTCACGCCAAAAATATTTCCAAAAAGCCAGATCATCGCGAAGGGCACGATAAACGTGAGCGAAACAGCCGCTTTGTTGCGGAAAAAATTCTGAAAATCTTTGCGGACGAGAACGAGAATGGTGCGCATGGGAACGAGGAGATAAGATTACTCGCGAAGGTTACGGCCGGTCAGGTGAAGAAACAGCGCCTCCAGCGTGGGCCGCTGACTCGTGAATAGTCGCGCCGGCAAGCCGAGCGATTCGACCAGCGTGAAGAACGCCGACAGTTTATAGTCGGGACGAGGCCGGAAACGATGAATGCCGTCGAGCGTGAGCAGTTCTCCGTGGGACGGGAGTTGAGCGGCGAGCCCGGCCGTCGTCGGGGTGGCGGGGAAACGAATTTCTTCTTCGAAAGGCAGCTTGGTCAGCAATTCATCGAGCGTGCCGAGTGCAAGAATTTTGCCGTGATCAATAATGCCAATGCGCGAGCAGAGCCGCGTGGCTTCCTCCATGTAATGCGTGGAGTAGATAATCGTGAGGCCCTCGCGATTAAGGCGCTCAAGGTATTCGAAAATCGCATTGCGCGACTGTGGATCGACCCCGACCGTGGGTTCATCGCAAAGAAGAAACTTCGGCCGGTGCAACAACGCCGCCACGAGATTGAGCCGGCGCTGCATGCCACCTGAAAATGTTTTCACCTGATCCTGACCGCGATCGGTGAGTTGAACCGCCGCGAGCGCCTCAGTAACCCGCTCGCGAAGGACAGTGCCATGGAGACCGTAGAGCTGGCCAAAGATGCGGAGATTTTGCACTGCGCTGAGCTCCGGGTAGAGCGCGATATGTTGTGGCACGAGACCGAGTGCCACCCGGGTGGACGGATCGGCCGTGACGATCGCAACTCCGTCGAGCGTGAGCACACCAGTATCTGCGGCACGCAGCCCGGCCACGAGCGACATCAGCGTGGATTTCCCCGCGCCATTGGGTCCGAGCAAACCGAAAAACTCTCCACGCGCGACGTGCAGAGAAACCCCGTCGAGGGCGGTGAGCGCACCATAGCGTTTTGTAAGATGAGCAACGTTGAGCATGAAAAATCAGGTTAAGCTGCGGGAAGGAAAGCGCTGGTGACGCCAGGAAGCGAGCGCGATGACCAAGCCGAAAGTCATGGTCACAGATGACAGGTGGGGGGATTCACTCCCTGCGTCGCAAATTTCTTGTCGCCAGCTTGGACCACGAGTGAAACATCGCCCCATGCCGTTCGATGAGCCCAGCGAACCCGTCGCCATTCCGATCACGGGCGAATTGGATCTGCATACCTTTCGCCCCAGCGAGATCACCTCTTTGCTGGACGACTATTTTGCCGAGTGTTTGCTACGCGGCATTCGGCAGGTGCGAATCGTGCACGGCAAAGGCACCGGCACATTACGCGAGACGGTGCAGACGCATCTTCGCCGGTCGTCGAGCGTGAGCAGATTTGCCCTGGGCGACGAAAAATCGGGCGGTTGGGGTGCGACGTGGGTTACACTTAAGAACCACGTTTCCACAACGTGATTCGCGACTTTTGGAGAAGTGCGGGGTGATGCATATAACCCTTCTACCAATCATGAATACCATGCACGAAATTGACTATCACATCCACGGCGACGACATGCAGTTTATTGAAATCGAACTCGATCCCGGTGAGGCCACTGTCGCCGAGGCCGGGGGCATGATGTACATGGATGACGGGATCGCGATGGAGACGATTTTTGGTGACGGCTCCCAGCAGAACAGCGGTTTCATTGGGTCGCTCCTCGGCGCGGGTAAACGACTGCTGACCGGGGAATCTCTTTTCATGACCGTGTTCAAAAACGAAGGCAGCGGGAAACGAAAGGTGGCCTTCGGAGCTCCCTTCCCGGGTAAAATTATTCCCGTGAAGCTCAGTGAAATCGGAGGAGAACTCATCGCGCAAAAAGATTCTTTTCTGTGCGCCGCCAAGGGCGTGAGCATCAGTATCGCTTTCCAAAAACGACTCGGCGTCGGTCTGTTTGGCGGTGAAGGGTTCATCATGCAGCGGCTTACCGGCGATGGCCTTGCCTTCGTCCATGCGGGTGGAGCGCTCCATGAAAGAACGTTGGTCGCGGGCGAAACGCTGCGGGTCGACACGGGCTGCATTGTGGGTTTCCAACCGACCGTGGATTACGACATTCAGTTGGTTGGTGGCATCAAGACGGCGCTCTTCGGTGGCGAGGGTCTTTTCTTTGCTACTTTGCGGGGCCCGGGCAAAATCTGGCTGCAGTCGCTGCCCTTCAGCCGCCTCGCCGGCCGCATTGTGGCCGCCGCGCCGAAGACCGGTCGGGGTGGGCGCGAAGAAGGTTCCATTTTAGGCGGCATTGGCCGCGTGCTGGATGGCGACAATAATTAGTTTGCGATGGAAAAGTACGTACGTGGAAAAATAGCTCCACGAGAGCGTCGATCCAGCTAGCTACACCAACCAGGAAAACCACTCATCTCGCATCAGCGCCGTCGATCATTCCACCGTTGAACTTCGGTTAAAGCGTGCTCAAAACTTACGCCATGAGCACTACCCTACTCTATGCCCTCGTCATGGCCATCGCCCAAATCGTGGTGAGCCTGATTTCGTTCTTCATCGGTTACCAGTCAGACAAAATGAGCAGCGGTGCGTGGTTCGGAATCGTTCCGCTCGTAGTGTCCATCGTCATCTTAATTCTTGGCATCAAAGCCGTCCGTGAGGAGCAGGAAGGTAAATATCTCTCCTACGGCAAAGGGGTGAGCACCGGAGTTCTGATTGCCGTCTATTCGGGCCTGATCGGCGCAGTGTACACCTACATTCATTTCACTTACGTGAATCCAAATTTCTCCGACTACCTTATTGAGTCCTCCCGGATTAAATGGGCCGCTGCCGGGATGCAGGAGAGTCAGATGGAAGGCGCCGAAAAATTCACCCGGATGATTACCAAACCGTGGGTCCAATCCCTGTTTGGTTTGTTACTCGGGGTCTTCTTTAGCCTGATCCTTTCCCTCATCATCTCCGCCTTCTTGAAGCGTAATCCTCCGGAAGACGGCAAAGTCAGCGCCTAACATCCGGATGAGAGGCACAGCGGAGGCGTCCCTGCCTGCTTGCTCCGAGGCACCGAGACTTGATGCGCCGATTCCCCCCGCCACACATCCCCAGAGGCCTGTGGCGACACGAAGTCGGGCATTGCCCGCGGTTTGTCGCGCCACCTTTGAATTCCGGACATTAAAAGGGGCCGGGTGTTTGAAACACCCGACCCCTGTTGGACTAACGAACTGACTTTAAATTGATTCTGGCCGCTCAGCGGGCCGAATAGCTCTTGGTTCCAACCCGGTAATCCAAGGCTGCGAGCGCATAAAGAATTACGACTGCGATGTAGCCGCCTGCACTCATCATCGACGTGACGTAGTCAGCTGAGATCTTGCTGATAATCGCCAACGCGACGGAACTAACGACTACGGTGGCGAGGACTTTCTTGTTCGTGATCTTCATAAATTGGTTCGGTTGGTATTTCGTTTTGGCGGACTCTTATTTGGTCCTGAACAGACTATACCTCATGTCTTGTAATAGTCTAAATACTTAGATTCTATGACTTCCATCGATTTTACCTATGGAGATCTACCAACTACGTTACTTCTTGGCAGTGGCCGAGACAGGTAATTTTACAAAAGCCGCTGAACGGTCATTTATTTCTCAGCCATCGCTTAGTCAGCAGATTTTAAACCTGGAGGAAGAGGTCGGCCAAAAACTCTTCGATCGCCTCGGACGCAAGGCGGTTTTAACGAGTGCGGGAAGAACACTACTAGATGGAGCCCATAGAATTATATCAGAAGTGGATCAAACTCTCGGCGAGCTCAAAAGTAATCCAATCCATGGGCCGCGGGTCACGGTCGGCGCCATCCCCACGGTTGCCCCATTTTTTCTCCCGGCGGTGCTGGCCTATTGTCGGGCCAACAACATCCACATCACCTTGCAGACCCACGAGGACTTCCGCGCGCCGCTCGTGGAGGCTCTGCTCGACGGCAAACTGGATTGGGCTCTCCTGCCGTTTCCCCTCAGTGAACCGCGCCTCCTCATTGAAAAACTCTACAGCGAACCGCTGTGGGTGGCTATGAGTGCCGCCCATCGCCTGGCGACCGCCGAGCGCATTACCTTCGATGATCTTCGGGACGAAAACTTCATTTTGCTCGGGGAAACTTCCACGCTCACCGCTCAAATCCAAAGCTACTGCGGCGAACACCACTTTGAACCGCATATCGCCCACCGTTGCGGCCAGCTAGCCACTGTTAAAACCCTGGCTGCCATGAACCTCGGCTTGAGCGTGCTACCCCAAAGTGCGCGAAGCGCCACCGATCCCGCCGGATTGGTATTTCGAAAATTCACCGGCATCACACCTTTTCGGGATATCGCTCTGGTCCGCCATCGCCGGCACCACTTGGGCCAAGGAGCAACTTTGTTCGCCGAAGCTGCCCGAGCTGTAGTCGGACCGGTCGCGGCCGCCGGATCAACCCCGCGTTTCCAAGCGTCCTCTGCAAGCTGAGTTTGCACCTGCAATCGTTTCATGAAATACTGACCGTTCATGTCTGGCGCTGCGCAACATCACGAACTCCCGAGAGGCCGCGAGATCATCACTCTGGTGACTCTCGCAGCCGTCCAGTTCACGCACATTCTCGATTTCAGGATCATCATGCCGCTCGGGGCGCAACTCATGCGGGTATTTCAAATTACCCCATCGCAGTTCAGTCACCTCGTGGCTTCCTACGGGTTGGCGGCCGCGGTCAGCGGACTGGCCGGTGGCTTTGTTCTGGATCGCTTCGATCGCAAACGCGCGCTGCTGATTCTCTACACCTGTTTCGGCATCGCTACCCTCGCGTGCGGTTTCGCTTCCTCGCATCAGGCCCTGCTCGTCGCCCGAGTGGCCGCCGGAGCCTTCGGCGGACTCTCCGGCGCGATGGTGACCGCGATGATCAGCGATATCATCCCCCCGGCCCGCCGGGGTCGTGCGATGAGTATCGTGATGTCCGCCTTTCCCGTCGCCTCCGTGCTCGGCGTGCCGGCGGGGCTACTGCTCGCCGGTCACTACGGCTGGCACGCACCGTTTTTCATGCTCGGTGCCTGCGCACTTTTCAACCTGATCGTTGCCTCCTTTGCTTTGCCGCATTTGCGCACCGCGATCCGACATAACCGCCCGTTGCAGCAAATGCGCGAGATCGTTACCCACCGCGTTCACCTGCACGCGTTCGCGCTGAGCGCCGTGCTCGTCATGGCCGGGGGCTGTATCATTCCTTTCCTCGCTCCGTCGCTCGTGACCAACCTCGGCATTGCCGAAAATGATCTGACCAAGGCCTACGCCTTCGGCGGCCTCGCCACGCTCTTCAGCACCCCGCTCATCGGGCGCCTCAGTGATCGTTTCAACCGGTTCCACTTGCTCACTGAAATTTCAATCGCAGCCGCAATCGTGGTACTCATTCTCACCAATCTCGGCCACTCATCACTCACGTTCGCGTGTGTGATCATGGCGCTTTTCATGGTGACGATGTCCGGTCGTTTTGCTCCCGCGATGGCGATGGTCGCCAACTCAGTCGAGGCACGCTACCGCGGCGGGTTCATGAGCGTCAGCTCCGCGTTGCAACAAGCCGCGAGCGGCTTGGCGAGCGTCCTCGCGGGAGCCTTTGTCACGACTGGCCCCGGCGGCACGCTGCTCGGTTATCCGACACTGGGACTCGTCTCGGTTGGCTTTTTCGCTCTCACTGTGGTGTGTGCCGCTCAACTCCGCAATGCCGCCCCCCACGTCGCGCACTCCGGATTAACTTCGACCCCACCGGCTAAAATCGCAGCCTGAAATTCTGATGCAAAGTTCAACAATTTTGACTGTGGATAGTAAGCTTTTGTGGACGGGGTGCCCGCACCCCGCGAGGCATGCTTGCAGAGCGGCGGGCGGGCGCCCCGCCCACAATTTCCTTAACGCCGCAACGAACCGGTCCTCTCGTGCCTGACCTTTCCACAGTCATCTCACCATCGCCTGCAGCCACACGCGCCCCACTCGTGCGCCCCGAGTTGCTGGCCCCAGCGGGCGACTGGGATTGCGTCCGGGCCGCCGTTGAAAACGGGGCTGACGCGGTCTACTTCGGACTCGAGCGTTTCAACGCCCGGATGCGCGCCAAAAACTTCACTGTCGCCGATCTGCCCCAGCTCATGGAGTTCCTCCACCGGCGCGGCGTCCGCGGCTATGTGACCTTTAACGTCCTGGTCTTCGCCGACGAAATCACTGCCGCAGCCGAATACCTCCGCGCCATCATCACCGCCGGCGTTGACGCCGCGATCGTCCAGGACATCGGCATCTGCCGCCTGATCCGTCGCATCTCGCCCGATTTTCCGATTCATACCTCCACGCAAATGACGGTGACCAGTGCCGCCGGCGTGGAGTTCGCGCGCGAACTCGGCGCCAATCTCGTCGTACTCGCGCGCGAAAATTCCCTCAAAGAAATCGCCGCCATTCAAACTGCGCAGGGCCAGTCCGCGACTTCATCCGCCGGAGCGAATCCTAACGGCTCAGAAGAGACTCCGCGCCCGACCAACCCGCCCATCCCACTCGAAGTTTTCGTCCACGGCGCGCTCTGTGTCGCCTACTCCGGCCAATGCCTCACCAGTGAATCTCTCGGCGGCCGCTCCGCCAATCGCGGGGAATGCGCGCAAGCCTGCCGCATGCCCTACGAGCTTGTTTCCGATGGCAAGACCGTCGACCTCGGCGACCGCCGCTACTTACTCAGCCCACAGGATCTCTCGGGTCTCCCGGTGTTGCCGGATCTAGTCCGCGCCGGAGTTGCCTCGCTTAAAATCGAAGGCCGGCTCAAGAGCGCCGAATACGTCGCCAACATCACCCGCGTCTACCGCACCGCGCTCGATTCCGTCATGGCGGAACTGTGGGCGGGGTGCCCTGACCCCGCATCCGAAAAAGACCAAGCCAAGCTGGGTGAGGGCACCCCGCCTACACTCGGAACCGCAGCCTTTGATCCGGCGGCAGCTCAATACGATTTGGAAATGGGCTTCTCGCGCGGGCTCTACACCGGATGGTTTCGCGGCGTCCAAAATCAAGAACTGGCTCACGCCCGCTTCGGCACCAAACGCGGCGTTTTCCTCGGCCGCGTCTCCCGTCTCACCTCCGACAGCGTCTCCCTCAAACTCGAGGGCCCCACCAAACCAGGCGACGGCATCGTGTTCGACGCCGGCCGTCCCGACGTTAAGGAACAGGGTGGTCGCATCTATTTTGTCGACCAGCGCCACGGCGAGACCGTCCTGCGTTTCGGTCGCGACGACATCGACTTTTCCCGCGTCCACGTCGGCGACCGCGTCTGGAAAACCAACGACCCCGAGCTCGACCGTCGCGTGCGGCAAACTTTCGAAGGCGACAAGATTCGCTTCCGCCGCGAAATCACCCTCGACGTCCACGGTCACGCCGGCACGCCACTCACGCTCATCGCCCGCGACCAGGAAGGCCACGTGGCCCAAGCCGACTCCACCGCTCCACTCGCCCGGGCTGAGAAACAACCCCTGACGACGGAGCGACTGACCGATCAGCTCGGTCGGCTCGGGGGCACCCCGTTCAAACTCGGCACGCTGCATAATCACCTCGAGGGCGAAGTCATTTTGCCCGTGAGCGAGCTGAACGAACTCCGCCGCCGCGTCGCCACCGCCCTCGAGACCCAACGCGCCGCACCGAAGCGCTGGGCAATAAATCCACCGGTAGGGGCGGTTGCCCTCAACCGCCTCGATTCACGACCGACCGCAGAAGGACCGCTGAAGACTACAGCCCCTACCCCGACGCCCCCTGAAATCATCGTCGTCATCCGCGAACTCCATCAGCTCGCCGCTGCCTGGACCGCAGGTGCGCGCACGATCTACTGCGAATTCGAAAACCCAAAACACTACCGCGACGCCGTCCAACAATTCCGGCAGCTGCAAGCCGCCGAAGCACAGGCCGCTCCGCACGCCACTCCTTCGTCCGGCACCATGACACCGGAACAAGGCGAGGACACTCAACGTTCCACTCCGAACGCTCCACTCCGACCCTCGTCCCTCTGGGTCGCCGCCCCACGCGTTTTCAAGCCCGGTGAAGAATGGATCATCAAGCAAGTTCTCTCCTGCGAAGCAGACGGCTATCTGGTGCGCAACTACGACCACCTGCAGTGGTTCGCCGGCCAACGTATCCGCGGAGATTTTTCGCTCAACGTCGCCAATCCGTTAACCGCTGATTATTTTATCAACCACCACCGCCTCGAGCGCGTGACCGCTTCGTACGATCTCAACATCAGCCAGCTCGAAGCCTTGCTCCAAGGCGCACCTGGCACCTGGTTCGATATTACGCTGCACCAGCACATGCCGATGTTTCACATGGAGCACTGCGTGTTCTGCGCGTTCCTTTCGACCGGCAAGGATTACCATGATTGCGGCCGCCCCTGCGATTCCCATCGCGTGGCGTTGCGTGATCGCGTCGGGGCCGAACATCCATTGAAAGCCGACGCCGGTTGTCGCAACACGGTTTACAACAGCCGCGCGCAGACTGGGGCGGAATATGCCGAGCGACTCATTGCGCTCGGGGCGCGATCCTTCCGCGTGGAGTTCCTCACCGAAAGCGCGGATGAAGTTCAACGCACCGTCGAACGATACCGCCAATTACTCGCCGGCCAAATCAGCGGCACGGACCTGTGGCGCGAATTGAAATTAATCAATCAACTCGGCGTCACCCGCGGCCAAATGGAAACCCCCGCCCGCGTCCTGCCACGCAAAGGCAGCTAACAAAACTGCGGTGCCTCATTCCGGGCTCAGTCGTAGGCAGCGAACTTGCTCGCGCTCCGCGTCCCCACGGCGATGGAATTGGCCGGAGCACTCATCGTCGCTCCTCCATCAGGCCAACCAAATTCCCTTCCGGATCTCTCACAAACGCCATCCACAGTTCGTGGTCAGGCATCTTGGCCGTGAGCTGTGGCTCTCGCTCAGGACGCGCGCCGCGGTCAACTACGGTGCGATAGAGATCGGCAAGCGAACTGGTTCGAAAGTAGAGCGTCGAATTTTTCCCCGCTTCGCCGGCGCCCTGCGATGTCGTGAGCATCAAACGAACTGAGCCCGCCGCAACGAACGAGAGATTCGGCCCCGCGTCGAACAGCAGCTTCAGTCCGAGCACCTCGGTGTAGAACTTCTTCGCGACCACGACATCTTTCACCGTGATCGCGATCTGGCCAATGTCTTGAATTGTTGGGGGCGTCATGATCGTTCGAAGTTCAACGACAGGATTGAACGGTTAAAACGCATGGCCAAAATCACGAGTGGCCGCGGCGCATTTCTTGAATAGCTGGTCCATCCGGACATCAGAAATGATCGACTATTCAGATGGAATCAAGGGCGCTAATTTCATGGTTACATGAATTCCACTCCGTGCATCGATCCCATGAAGCCTACTTCGCGCGAAGGATCCAGCAGTCTTGTGGGCGAACTTCTCCCGCCGCAAAAAAAGCAAGACTGCTCGGTTTCAGGTAGTTACCTCTGCACACTCCGCGACCTCCCCGTTAAACTGGATTTCACCGGCCTGACTTTCAGCTAAGCTTCGCCTCCGCCAACAGTAGCCCGAAGGAGGACGCTTCGCGGCGTGTCATATTGTGTTCAGCCAAATATTGTCGCCTCGTGCGAGACCCGGCCTCTAGCCTCCGCGTATCCCAGCATGAGCGACATCCAAAAAACCAACCTCCCGGCGCAATCTTTGGTCGCATCCCCATCGGCGGCCTTGGAAATCAAGGACGCCCGGATTATCTTCGAACCCATCTGGGCCGACCTAGAGGCACATTTCGGTCGCGAGCATCTGCGGTTCCCCAAGGAGATTATTCTCCTCGGCGGCGCGCCGGGCGCTGGCAAAGGCACGAACACGGGCTTCATTGCAAAAACGCGCGGCCTCACTTGCGAGCCGATCGTCATGAGCTCCCTCCTCGACACACCCGAGATGAAGAAGGTGAAGAATGCCGGCAACATGATCGGCGATCGCGAGGTGCTCGCCGTCCTGCTGCGGCGCTTGCTCAAGCCCGAGTACCGCGACGGTGTCATCCTCGACGGCTTTCCCCGCACCACGATGCAGGTCGAGTGCTTAAAGATGCTGTACGAAAAAATGACCCAGCTCTGGCGTGAATTCTACGGCACGCCGCTCGGGATTCACTTCCGCCAACCCGTGGTGCAGATCGTCGTACTCTTCGTTGACGAAAAAGAAAGTATCGACCGCCAACTCAAGCGCGGGCGCGACATCATCCAGCATAATCAAGAAGTCCGTCGCACCGGTCATGGCATTCTGCAAGAGGAGCGCCCAACCGATTTCGATGAGAAACTCGCTCGGCGCCGATATCAGGTTTTCAAAGAGCAAACGTGGGACGCGCTGCTGTCACTCAAAGATATTTTTTATTACCACCTGATCAACGCGCAGGACACCATTGCGGAGGTCGAGCAGAACATCCTCAAGGAATTCGAATATCAGAGCTCGCTCGAGCTCGATCCCCGCACCTTTAATCGCCTGCGGTTGCTGCCTCTCGCGAGCGAGATTGTCGTTCATGCCCGTCAGGAGCTCGTCAAGCGCCTCGACAGCTACGAGCTCACGCATCCGGAAACTTTTCAGCGCGTGGTGACGTTGATCGAGAAAAAGATGATGCCCATCATCACGCGGCACGCGCTTTCCGGTCACGCGAACATCAACAGCGAAGATCCTGTTTTCGAAGAGCTCACGGCGCTGCCCATGTTTATCGATATTTTCTCGGAGCGTGGCTATCACGCCGTCGTCGATGTGCACCGCATCGAAATCCCCGACCACTTTGACGTCACCACGGGAAAAATCACCTGTCGTGTGAAAAAAGTATATCGCACGATTATTCGGTTTAAGGGTTCGGAGATTCGCCGTGGGTAAGGCGATATTCTCACTGCCGGAAATCACGCACAATTCCGTTAGGGAAGCGCTGAACAAATCAAAGTTATCGGTTTTTTGACCGGAAACGGTCGGTGGTGCCGAGGGTAGGGTAAAAATCGCAGCCGGTTACAGTGTTTCATGGCGCGCGGTGAGTGCGCGGCGA
>JANYFP010000530.1 GCA_025362555.1 Verrucomicrobiota bacterium | reverse complement strand
CGACCCTCGGGGTGCGCAGGGCGATTGAGGGCAATCGCCCCTACCACTCCATTGTCCAGCAAAAGTCTAAAGCTTAAGAGCCTTCGGTATCACTCATCGCAGGATCGAACTTCGCGGTCTGGGCGACCTTGGTGTAAAGTGCAGAAGCTTGAGGCGATTGGTATGAACTTAAATTCCGCAGATCGATCTCATCACTGAGGACACAGAGTTCGGAAGAAGTAAGATGAGCAATACTTGCGGTGTGGTGTTCTTCAAATTTCAGCTCACCTGCTGGGTGATGCCTCTTTCGGGCAATCTATAGAGGTATTCCTCTGTGCGCTCTGTGCTTACCTCGGTGCACTCTGTGTCCAATTGCGTTTTCTAGGATGAAAGTGGCACTTGCGCGAAGCGAAGGGCTAAACACTCTAGCCCGATTACCATGAGCTTTCGCGCCGCTTTTTTCGCCGTTCTCCTCCCGCTATTCACCGCCACCAGCCACGCGGCTCCAACCTCCGCTTCCGCCGATGCCCAGCTCAACGAGCGCGGACGTTCCATCCTCGCCTACTTCCATCAACTTCAGGCCAGCCCGGAACTCAAAGTAATCTCAGGCCAGTTCTGTAGCTTTGGTCTCGATGCGCGCTTGGAAGCACCGGAAAAGATTTTCCAAACGACCGGCCGATGGCCCGCCGTGATCAGCGCCGACTATGCTGATTTCAAAAACAACCGTCTGGAAACCCGCACCCCCAACACACTGCTCCTCGCCTACTGGCGCGCCGGTGGTCTCGTCAGTGTCAGTGCTCATTTCAACAATCCTGCCCGCGCCGAGGGTGGCGGCTTAAAAGAGAAAGGCCCGAAGCTCACCGAGCTTTTAGTCGACGGTACTCCCGAAAATCAACGTTGGGTGCACCAACTCGACGCCGCCGCGGCCGGTCTGCAAGAACTGCAAGCCGCCGGGGTCGTGGTCCTCTGGCGGCCCTTCCACGAAATGAACGGCGGGTGGTTCTGGTGGGGCGCCCAGCCGCCAGCCGACCTCATCAAAGCGTGGCAGCACATGTTCAACTACTTCACCCAAACCAAAGGGCTCCACAACCTGATTTGGGTTTACGGTCCCAACAAGGGCGAGCACCTGGCGGATTATTATCCCGGCGACCGTTACGTCGACCTCATCGGTCTCGACGCCTACACGGACAACGTCGATGCCGAACACATCAAGGGCTATGCGGATTTAGCCGCAGTCAACAAACCTTTCGGCTTCACTGAATATGGCCCGCACGGCGCCTCCAATCCTCCCGGTGACTTCGACTACCGGCGTTTCCTCACAGGAATTGAAAAAGATTTTCCCCGCACGCGCTTTTTCCTGAGCTGGGATATGAAATGGAATCCCGCCGAAAATAAATTCGCCCGTGAATTCTACACCGACCCGCGCGTCATCACCCGTGCCGATTTACCGGCCGGTCTGGCCGGCGACGAACCGCCCGATACCCTTGAAAACTGGCGCGCAGCGCGGCTCGCCCACCTCACGCAATCAGACGGCTGGCTCTCCCTCATCGGCCGCCACCTGCTGCAGCCTGGCAAAAATTCTCTCGGCACCGGTGCGGACAACACCATTAAACTCGCCGCCGGTCCGTCCGCCCTCGGCACGATAACCGTCACCGCCGACAAGGCCGTCTTCGATCCGGCACCCGAGGCGAATGCCCAAATCAACGGCCTGCCTGCGCCATCAACGGAATTAATTTACCGCGGAGAAACCCCCACCGTCGTGACCTTTGGCCCGGCCAGTCTGCAAGTCATGCAGCGCGGCGACAGCCTTTATCTTCGCGTCAAAGACCACACCGCCGCGCGCCTCAAGGATTTCGCCGGTCTCGATTATTTCCCCGCCGATCCCTCATGGCGCATCGAAGCACAATGGATACCCTTCAATCCTCCGCACCAACTGAACATCACCAACGTCCTCGGCCAAACCTCACCCGAACCCTCGCCGGGCAAAGCGGTTTTCACCATCGACGGCCACTCGTACGAATTGCTCCCCATCGATGAAGGCGATGACGAACTCTTCTTCGTCTTCACCGATCTCACCGCTGGAAAAGAAACCTACGAAGCAGCCCGTTTTCTTTATACGGCAAAGCCAAAGGAAGGAAAAATCATCCTCGATTTCAACCGCGCCTACAATCCACCGTGCGCCTTCACTCCCTTCGCCACCTGCCCGCTCCCACCCAAAGAAAACGCCCTCCCCATCCGCGTCACCGCCGGCGAAAAGAAATACCGCGGCAAAAATGGAACCGCGGAAGCGCAATGATCCGTGGATGGAGTAGCCACAGTGCCTCCGTGCCTGTG
>JANYFP010000502.1 GCA_025362555.1 Verrucomicrobiota bacterium | reverse complement strand
TGATTTGGGGCTTACTCGTCGCTACTTTTGTTGGCTGTGCCGCCTGTATTTTATTCGCCTGGAAAATTAATCAACGGGCAGTCCAAAAGCAAATCGAGCCTCGCCTGGAAGAACTTGAAAAACTCCGCGCCGGCCTTCTTTCCTAGAAATAACCAAGCGATCCCCCTCCATGAAAGCCATCAGCTTACTTCTGCTCGCGTCCCTCATGATCACGCCTTCATCCGCCAAACCGCCCTCCGACATCCAAGCCAAACTCGACGCGTGGATCAAAGACTGGCCCGGCGGCATCTCGACCGCCTGGGTCGATGCGGCGGGCACGACTTTTTTCCACGCGGGTAAAATCGCGGCCGACGAGCCTCGCGAGATCACTCCCGATACTCCGTACGAAATCGGTTCGATCACCAAGATATTCACCGCAGTGCTGCTCGCGCAAAGTGAACAGCTCGGCAAAGTCAGTCGCAACGATTCCGCCGCAAAGTATCTCCTTCCGCCCGACGATCCTGATCAGGCCGCTCTCGCAAAAATCACGCTGCTCGCGCTGACCACCCACACTTCAGGTCTGCCGCGCATGCCGGAAAACTTCGGCACGACCTCCGACTCCATCGCCAATCCGTACTCCACCTACGGCCGCGCCGCACTCGTGTCCGCACTGCGGACGCACGGTAAAAGCGCCATCGCGAACAGCGCCGTTTCCTATTCAAATTTCGGCGTCTCGGTCCTCGGCGAGGCCTTGGGCGACGCGTGGGGCACGAGTTACGCCGATGCCTTGCGCGAGCAGGTACTCGCCCCACTCCACCTGAACGCGACCACGGTTGGGATCACCGGAACACCGGCCCCGGCCGGACTAGCGCCCGGACACACCGACGGAAAACGCGTGCCAAACTGGACGGCCCTCGCCTGCGCCGGTTGCGGTGCAATCCGCAGTTCGGCGCGCGACATGGCCCTCTTTCTCAGCGCGTTTCTCCATCGCGACCAATCGCCGCTACGCGCGTCACTCGAGGCCACGACCCAACCGCAATATCCCGTCCCCGACACCGGCGGACAAATTGGTCTAGGCTGGATGATCACCGCCGAAAAAGAAAACCCGGTCTATTGGCACAACGGCGCCACCGCCGGCAGCCACGCCTTTATCGCCTTCAATCCAAAAAACGGAACGGGGGTCGTGCTGCTGGCCAATGTTCAACAAGGCTCCGAGGAACTCGGATTTTCTTTACTCGGCGTCACGCCGGCGCGGCCCAAAACTGCGGTGGCAAACTCGGGCGACTACCCCGGATATTATCCGATCTCACCGGCGTTTGGCATCGCGATTACGGAAAAAAACGGATCGTTGATCGCCCAAGGCACCGGCCAACCGCCCTTCCCGTTGCGCCCAAATGCAACGGACCGGTTCGCGGTCTCCGGTGTCCCGGCGGAAATTTCCTTCGAGCGCGATTCAGGGGGGGAAATCATCGCGCTCATCTTGCACCAGAACGGAATCGACCAACGCGCTCAGCGTGGCGAAGCCCCGCCCGCACCGAAAGAAATCACGCTTCCGCTGGAAATTCTCCGCGACTATGTCGGCGACTATCCCCTCTCCGCGCAATTCGCCCTATCGATCACCGAAGCGGACGGCACCCTCTTCGCCCAGGCGACCGGACAAGGAAAAGCGCCAGTATTTGCCAAGGCGAAGGACGAGTTTTTTTATAAAATTGTCGCCGCGCAATTAACCTTCACCCGCGATGCCGCTGGCAAAGTGAATGGACTGATTCTACATCAGAACGGCAGAAATCAGCCGGCCAAAAAAAAGGAGTAGAATTTTCCACTCCGAAAGTAGCGCGGTGCTCTTCAGAAATTACTTCCCTGGCTTCAGCCAACCGGAAGCACTCATCCAATCGGTGACGCGGTCCGGCCAGGTCGTGACCGTGGCCGCCGTGCGACGCAGGCCGTAGCCGTGGCCGCCATTAGGGTAGAGATGTAATTCCGCCGGTATCTTCGCGTTCTTCAACGCGAGGTAATAAAAGAGAGCGGACTCCACGCGCACGCCATCGTCCTCGGTCATCGCGAGAAAAGTCGGCGGGGTATTTGCGGCGCTGATCGATAATTCCGGCGCGATCCGGTCGTTCTCGGACTTGACCGTCAGGCCGCCCGTATAAATCAAAACACAAAAATCAGGCCGGCAATCCACCTGATCTGCGGCGTCAACCAGCGGGTAGGTGCGAGTGGTGTGATTGTTGCTTAATTTCGCGGCAAGATTTCCGCCGGCGGAAAAACCCAACACGCCAATGCGGTGCGGATCGAGCCCCCACTCTTTGGCCTGATGACGCACCAGGCTGAGCGCACGCTGCGCGTCCTGCAGCGGGGCCACCGGCGGATGCTTTCCTGCGCCGACCGGAACCCGGTACTTGAGCAAAATCCCCGTCACCCCAATTGAATTGAGCCATTCGCAGACCTCGGTGCCCTCAAGATCCATCGCTAGAATATAATAACCACCGCCCGGGCACACGAGCACCGACGCACCGGTATCCTTGGCGGGATCCGGCCGATAAATCGTGATCGTCGGAGCGGAGACGTTGCCCAAGCGAATCACCCGCCGGCCCGCGATCAAATCGCCACCCGCAGTGGTCGTATCCACTTCCGGCGGCAGCGACACGACATCGCCGGGCACTTGCGCTGGCCAGAGCGAAATGGGATGCGGCGCCTCCGCCGCGCCGGTCGCAGCGCGCAGCGTAAGAAACAAGACAACCAAGCCAAGGGGTAGCTTCATGATTCAGTAGAATGAGAGAGAGGGTGAGTTTTGTCGAGTAGCGGCTCCCGCAAAACACCACTCCCCTCAAGAACCCTGCTTTAATTCCACAAGATCCCACTTATTGCCGTAGAGATCAGCGAAGACCGCGACCGTGCCATAACTTTCCGTGCGCGGTTCCTCATGAAATTTCACTCCACGTTCTCCCATTGCCGCGTAATCGCGTTTTAAATTATCCGTCTGAAGGAAAAGAAAAACGCGTCCGCCCGCTTGATGCCCAATTTGTTTTTCCTGCGCAGGCGTCGCCGCCCGCGCGAGCAACAGGCACGTGCCGCACGAGCCAGGCGGCGCCACACGCACCCAACGTTTGCCACCGCCGAGCAAGGTGTCCTCGATCAACTCAAAATTCAATGTACGCGTAAAAAATACGATCGCTTCGTCATAATCACGCACGAGAAAAGTCACTGCGCCAATCGTTTGCTGCATGACACAAACTTTTCCAAGGACCTCACCGCAGTCAATGCCCCGATTAATTTCTGTCGGCAACCCGGCCCAACCCAACAATCACCGATTCCTGGATTTAAATGCGAACCTGCGCGAACGACGTCGGTCTTAAGATTGGTGGGCGGCACCATTGCATTTCGCAACGGTGCCCGGCCCTCAAAATCAAGTGCCTCTTTATTATTTTATGAAAAACAATAACATCCAGTCCTCCGCCCGGCACCTGCCCGTGGCTACGCTCGCCGCCCTCCTCACCACCTTGGCTTTCGCCGGCTGTTCCAAACAGGAACAAACCACGGCCAGCGACAAAGTGAAGGACGCCTATCAAGATTCCAAGGCCGCCGTCTCCAATGCGTGGGACAGCGTCAAATCCTACACCTTCGAAAAGCGCTCCGATTTCAGCGCGAGTGCCAAAGCCATGACGTCCAAGATCGACTCCGAAGTGAGCGAATTGCGTGCCAACTATTCCGAAGCCACCGCCAGCGCCAGCCGCAAGGCCGCCATGGCTGAACTCAAAGACTCGGAAGCAGATTACAAAGCGAAGCTCGACGCCCTCGGCACCGCCACCGCCGACACGTGGGATAGCGCCAAGCAAAACGTGATCGCCTCGTGGGACAAACTCCAAGCGTCCTACTACAAAGCGAAGTCGAACTAAGTCGTAAGGATTCAGCTGATTTGCGTGGAACGCGACCTTCGGGCGCGTTTTCCGCTCCCGGCCGAGGCAATCCACGCGGAGGTCGGGCTCCACCGCTGGGTTCGGATCATGCGTGCGCGTAGTTTCGAATGCAGCAATGCGCGTCGAGCGAGTTTAATGCCCCGGAGCCTGCCGAGGATGTTCATCAAAAGGGCCGAAAATATTCCGGCCCTTTTTTATCTTCCTCGCAACCGATCATTCTTTAAGCTCCGCCAATGCAATCTGGCGGAAAACCGGGCCTTCTCGGGTATGGCGCATTTGTCCTTTCGACGATGCGGCACGAAGCCGTCCACCGATGACGAACGAAGTGCCCGCCGCGCCGCCGTCCCACCCACGCCGCGCGCGCATCGAGCTGGTGGATGCTCTCCGCGGTTCCGCGTTACTGGGCATTCTGCTCATGCACTCCTTTGAGCATTGGGATTTCATGCGCTACCCTAAAGACTCACCAATCTGGCTGCAGTCACTCGACCAATGGACCAGTAGTGCCGCCTATTTCCTTTTCGCGGGCAAAGCCTATGCAATCTTCGCCCTGCTCTTCGGCGTCAGTTTTTTCATGATCCTCGAGCGCTGGTCTGAACGGGAAATCAATTTCGGCGGACGCTTCCTCTGGCGCCTGCTTGTTCTCGGGATTTTCGGCTACCTCAACGGACTCATTTATTGCGGCGATGTCTTGCTCGTGATTGCCGCGCTGGGTGTGCCACTGCTTTTGCTTCATCGTTGCAGCACGAAAACACTCAGTTGGATCTCCCTGCTTCTCGTGCTTCAGCTCCCTTCATTATGGGACTCGGGTCGCGTGCTCCTCGATCCCAGTTTCGAGCCACTGCAACCCAAGCATTGGCAGATCTATGGTCAAATCGACCGAGTATACGCCGAGGGATCGTTGGCCGATGTCATCAGGACTAATCTGTGGCAAGGTCAGCTCGTGCGCATTTGGTGGACGATCGAAACGGGACGTTACACCCAAATGCTCGGCCTCTTTATCTGGGGTTTGTTGATCGGACGATCAAAAATCTTTGAGGATAACTCCCGCAGTCTCCCTCTGGCCAAACATGCACTGCTGTGGGGTGCCATTGCGTTCGCCGTCTTCTATCCGATAAAATCGCAGCTTGGCGCGTGGGGCCTTAAAGACCTGCGGCATTACACGGTCGAAAACCTCCTCTCATCCTATTGCAACCTGGCCCAGATGGCGATTTGGGTGGGTGGTTTTATTTTAATCTACCAGTGGCGGACAGCGGCGGCGGCGCTGCGTTTGCTCGCACCGTGCGGGCGGACAAGTTTGACGTGTTATGTGACGCAAGGACTGATCGGTGTGCCTCTGTTCTACGGCTTCGGCTTCGCGCTCTACCGATATCTCGGTCCATTTTACAGCGTGCTCGTGGGCGTAATAATTTTCTCAGTCCAATGCGTCGCCGCGCGGCTCTGGTTAAAAAAATTCACCTACGGACCGCTCGAATGGCTGTGGCGCGCGTGCACGCTTGGATCATCCGCTGTTGCGTCGAAAAATCCGGCAATGAAGGCAGCGGCGATTTCTGCTGAAGCAAGCCGATGAGATTTCGCGTAGCAACCAGCTAATATTATCCTAAATTCTGCAGTCAGTTAACCGCTAATTTTCGCTAATCGGCGCTAATGCAGGCAATCCTTGGCTTTCGTTCAGGGAGTTTTGTTCACTGATCAGTTGAATCACTTTTTGGTCCAGTGCTTTTTGAATTTCTTGGTTAGCGTAGATTAGCGGTTTCTCATCTGAGCTTTCTAGGATTATTCTGTTGGGTTCCACGTCGCTCCCTTGGATTAGGTGATTTTGTGGGCACCCCGCCCACCTCAAACTTAACAGAGTAACACTACTGCGCCGCATCGCCAGGTTGATCGTAGGGAACGTATCGCTCCCACTTCCACGGCGTAAACGTGTCGCCAATCAATTTGGCCAACAGTTCGCGGAAAATATGCTCCCCGTTTGAGCTATTGCTTAACAGTACGATTGCCGTGCCCTTCACCGGAAAAACAATGGCGTAATTTCCCCATCCATCATCGTGACCCTCTTTAAAATACGCCGGACCATACGGCGTATGTTGCAGCACGCCCCAGCCAAGCCCGTAAGCGAGACCGACCGCGCGGTTTTCGTCGGTGTCAGGCGGCGCGTGCGGGCCGGCGGCCACCGGAAATTGAAACAGGGAATGAATCTCAATCTGCGGCCGCGTCATCTCCGCCAGCGCTTTCGGGCCGAGCACCCGTCCCTGCATGAGAGCTGAAAGGTATTTCGAAAAATCCGCGATCGTCGTATCCATCGAGCCAGCCGCGCGCACCGAACCGCGCTGCTTGTGGCCGAGATTCACTCCTTTCTCATCGTGACCCACGGCAAGATTGGCCGCGAACGCTTCGCGCCAGACCAACCCGGTATCCGGCATACCCAGCGGCGTGAAAATCCGCTCCTGCAAGAGCGCGCCGACTTCCTGGTGCAAGGCCTGCTCGACGACAAACTGCGCGAGGTTGATGCCTTCGCCGCAATAACTGTAGCGTGAACCAGGTTCGAATTTGATATCGAGTTTCCCGTCGGCATTCACGAAGCGCCAGTTGGGCATGCCACTCGTGTGATCAAGCAAAATGCGCAGGGTGAATTTCCGCCAACGCTCGTCGTTGCGCAGATCAGCATATTTTTCAAACTCAGGCAGCGGCTTCGGCAAATAGTCGGCGATGGATTTATCGAGATCGAGCCTGCCCTCATCAACCAACTGCACCACCAGACTCGCGAAAACACCTTTCGTCAGCGACGCCCCGTAAGTCACGGTGTTCGACTCAAACGGCAACTGCTTGTCTTTGTCCCGCCAGCCGTACGCGTGCACGTACACCGGTTGATTATCGTTGATGACGGCTAACGCCAAACCCGTGACCTTTCCCTTGGCGATCAAATCCAAAACCGTCGCATCAATTTCCGTCGGCGTCAGTTCCTGCCCATCGAGACGTTTGATCGTGGCCGCAGCCGGCGAGGCTGACAGCAAGTTTGAAAAGGAAACCGCGAACAACGTGAGAACAAGCCAGCGGGGCAGCGAATGATTCATCGTTCCATTTTGCCGGACCGCGCCCGCGAGTCCAGCGCAGGCGCGGAGACGAAGGAGGCGATCTGAAAATATTTCAGCCGATAATCCGCAACCTTTCATTGAAAAATAGCCGCCGAGAAAAACCATCGAGCCGGACTTGCAAGTCGTCATTTATGACACAAAGTGAACGTTCTATGATTTCCGTTTTCTGCCGCCAATCCCGTTCGAAAATCCGGTCGTTGCTCGTAATCCCGGCCCTGGGCCTGACCACTGCCGCCGTCCTCCATGCCGCCACTCCTGTCACTCCGGAACCCAATCCGCTCCTGTCGGAAAGCACCCTGCCCTATCACCTGCCGCCATTCGAACAATTCAAGGACGAACATTTTGCCCCCGCGTTTGAACTCGGCATGTCCACCAACTTAAAGGAAATCGAAGCGATCGCGAACAATCCCGACAAACCGACCTTCGATAATACAATTGTCGCACTCGAACGCAGCGGCGAGTTGCTCGATCGCACCAATCGCGTATTCGGAATTTTGATCAACTCGCTGCCTACGGACGCCTTGAAACAGCTCGAAAACGATCTCTCGCCCGTCCTCGCCGCCCACTCCGATGCGATTTTGCTGAATTCCGCGCTCTTCGCCCGGATCAAAACGCTCCACGACGCGCGTGACACCCTCGGCCTCGACCCCGAATCAAAACGCCTGCTCGATCGCACCTACAAAGATTTCGTCCGCTCAGGCGCTCAACTGAATGATGCTGACAAAACCAAACTCAAAGCCCTCAACGCCGAACTCGCGACGCTCATGACTAAGTTCAGTCAGGACTTGGTGAAGGAAATCGGCGCGTCTTCCGTGAGCGTCGATCAACCCAGTGAACTCGATGGATTATCAGCCGCTGCCATCGCCTCCGCCAAAGCCGCCGGCACCGATGGCAAATATGCCATTCGTCTGACGAATACGACTGGCCAACCCCCGCTTGATTTACTCACCAATCGTGCTCTCCGTCAGCGTGTGATGGAAGCCTCCCTCGCCCGCGGCAGTCACGGCGGCGAATTCGACAGTCGCGCCACCATCTCCCGCATCGCCCGGTTACGCGCGGAGCAAGCCGTTCTGCTCGGCTACCCCAATCACGCCGCCTACCAACTCGCGGAACAAACTGCGGGCAAAGTGGAGACCGTTAATAAACTTCTCGCCCAACTTGCCACGCCAGCCGTGGCCAATGCCCGCAAAGAAGCCGCCGCCATGCAGGCCATCGTCGACGCAGAAAAAGGCGGCTTCCAAATCGCCGCTTGGGATTGGGGATTTTACGCCGAGAAAGTCCGCCAGGAGCGTTACGCTTTCGATGAATCGCAGCTCAAACCATATTTTGAACTCCGCCATGTGCTCGTCGATGGCGTGTTTTTTGCGGCGACCAAACTCTACGGGATCACTTTCAAGGAACGCACCGACCTCAAGGGTTACAGTCCCGACATTCTTGTCTTTGAAATCTTCAACGAAGACGGCTCCCCGCTCGGACTTTTCCTCGGCGACTACTACGCTCGCCCCGGAAAACGCGGCGGCGCGTGGATGCAGGCGTATGTCCCCACTTCCGGCCTGACCGGTTTCAAACCCGTCGTCGCCAACCACCTTAATATCCCGAAACCACCGGCCGGCGAACCCACCTTGCTCACTTGGGACGAAGTCAAAACCACCTTCCACGAATTCGGCCACGCGCTGCATGGCATGTTCTCCACAACGAAATACCCGCGCTTCGCCGGCACCTCCGTCCCACGGGACTTCGTCGAGTATCCCTCGCAAGTAAACGAGATGTGGCGCGATTGGCCGGAAGTCCTGGCGCACTACGCGAAGCATTACCAAACCGGCGCACCGCTGCCGCAAGCGCTCCTGGATAAAGTTGTCGCCACCGCAAAATTCAACCAAGGCTTCAAGACCACCGAATTGGTCGCGGCGAACATGATCGATCAGGCGTGGCACCAGTTGAAACCCGACGAAGTTCCCGGCGCTGACGGTGTGCTGGCCTTCGAAGCGGCCGCACTCAAGCGCGCCGGAGTCGATTTTCCTCCTGTACCGCCGCGCTATCGGAGCACGTATTTCTCGCACAGCTTCGCCGGGGGTTATTCGGCCGGTTATTATTCGTATTTCTGGAGCGAGGTGCTCGATGCTGACAGTGTCGAATGGTTCAAGACCCACGGCGGCCTCACCCGCGCCAACGGCGACCATTTCCGGAAAACACTCCTCTCTCGCGGTGGCAGTGAAGAAGCGATGACCCTCTTCCGCGATTTCACCGGCGGAGATCCGTACATCGAACCGCTCCTCGAACGCCGCGGCTTAAACTCACCTCGCGCGAAATAAAACATGACTAGCGGAACTAGTTAACGACAAGCAACCAGCGAAGCCCCACCCCCGGCCGCGCACGTCTCATCCGCAGCCGGGAATCGGTGGTGCAGTTTCGCATGGTTTTGACAGAACTTTAGGCGACAAATCGTTTCTTAAGTGTCTATGTTGGTGAACAGAAACAACGCTCCACCGCCAAAATGATGATTACGCCTGAGATCACGCCCAATAAAGCAACACCGGCCCGCAAGCCGCTAAAGGTGCTTTATGCCGACGACATGCGGCAGCTGCGTGAATTGATCGTCATCGTGCTGGGCCGGGACGGACACCTGGTCGAAACGGTGCCAAACGGAGAGGAAGCCTTGGAAAAAATCTCCGCCGATATCGCAGCGTACGATGTGCTCATCACCGATCACCACATGCCAGGCATGAACGGACTGGAGCTGGTCAGCAGCGTTCGCCGAGGGCCGTTTGCGGGGAAGATTATCGTTTTCAGTTCCGAATTGAGCCAATCCGTTGACGAAGCTTATCGCCGGTTGAACGTGGATCATATTCTGCCCAAACCGATTTTCCCTGCCCAGCTCAAGGCTCTGTTCGATACGCTCTGAGGAACAAAGTTGGCGATAAACCCGCCTCGCGAAGGCCACGCCGGAATACGCTGAATCCGTTTAGCACGGGATCTTTCGCCCGCCTCACTTAGAGCTCGCCGCGCGAGTCATCGCTTCGATCAGAGCCAGCGCCATCTGATTGCAGGGCGTAGCAATCCCATGTTTGCGGCCAAACCGCACAATGACGCCGTTGCGCGCATCAATCTCCGTCATCCGACCCGCCGCCCGGTCTGCATGCAGGGAATTTACCGAGTCTGCCGGCGCGCTGCGATAGCCCTGCAAAACCGTTTCGACGAGCGAATCATCCAGCACCGCGCCCTCCGCGCGGCCGACCGCGATGCATTCGCGCACCAATTGCCGCGCCAGCTCCCCGAGTTGCTCGTCCCGCATCACTCCCGCCGGTTGTAATACGAGCCCGGAAATAACCCCGGCCGCGTTGACACAAAGTTTTCTCCAAACCGCGCTTTTCAAATCTGCAGTCAGAGAAATCTCCACCGGCGTGCCGGCAAACAGTGCGACAAATTCCCGTCCACGGACATCGTCCTGCACCACCATTTTCGCCGTACCACGCTGACGAATACTCGTCGGCGTCACGCGCTCGGCCGGACAATCCACCATCACCGGCACGAGCTGTGCCGAGGGAAGATACGAGGCGAAACGCTCGCGATGCTCCACGCCGTTTTGCAAAATCGCGACCGGCGCGCCATTCGCCGCGAGGCCCTTCAACCAGGTCGCCGCGCCCGCGGAATCATACGCCTTCGTCGCCACCAGCACCCAATCCACCGGCGTCGCTTGCTCAGGTGCCGTGAGCACCGTGGGCCGAGCGATCAAGGCGCCGTGCGGAGTCTCAACCTGAAGTTCACCCAGTGCCCGACGCGCACAGAGAATAATTTCATGCCGGCCGGTTTTTTCCAACCAAGCCGCGATGACGCCGCCCACCGCCCCTGGACCCACAATTGCAATACGTGCCATGCCATAAAGTTTGGAGCCGCGTCAGTCGACGCGTCGATTCAAAAACCCGATGTAATCCGGGCTCTCGCTGAATTTTCCTCGCTGCACTTCGGGTCAACCAAATCGGCCGCCCACAAGGGTCCACCAATTAATTCTTGAAGCGGACCGCGCGCGCTCGACGTTAGTTCCAGTAGCCGCGCACATAAATATAACCGTGATTTTGGCGCTGCCAGTGGGCGGGCACATAATGATGATGGCGCGGCGGTGGCTCGACCCAATAGCCCGGCGACCACGCATAGCCACGCCCCGTATAAACCCACTCCCCCTCAATCCAAACTGCGTCAGGTCCGGTCCGCTCGTAAATCACCTCACGCTGCGGCGGCGGGGGCGGCGGGGGCGAATCCACCACCACCTCCGTCCTCGCTTCCGTCTCCGAACCATAGATGGTGCCGCGTTCGTGATCGGCCTGGTTGCCTATCGTCCCACCCGCAATGGCACCCACTGCGCCACCAATGAGCGCGCCGTTGAGACCGTTGCCGTGGCCACTATTATTGCCAATGATCGCTCCGGCCAAAGCGCCCAATGCGCCTCCGCTCACCGCGCCCTGCTGCGTATTCGGCCCGGAGCCCACACATCCGCCACACAGTAACGTGATCACCAGTGGAACAATTATTTTGATTTTCGTTTTCATAAGAGAATTGAGACGATGATAAAGTTATTGGGATACGCGAAAACGACGCGCGGCATCAGGTCTTGACTACAAGATGGGAGACCACGCGATGCACGCCGCTGGTCTGGAGCGCGAGCCCCACGGCCTGGCCAATCTGCTCCGGGAAACGGACCGAGCCGGAGAGAGTCACTTCGCCGTCCTGGCATTCGACGCCCACGTCAAACGAGGCGAGATTCTTTTCGACGACATACTTTCCCTTGAGCACCGTCACGATTCGCACGTCCTCCATTCTTTCCCCGACTGCAACCGCTCGCGTCCGGACCACCCGGCCGGTTTTTGCCAATTCGTCCCGGATATTCTCCGGCGTCAATTCCCAAGCCTCCGCCTTTGCGGCCATCGCATCACGCGCGTCGACCGCCATCTTCCGACTGCGCTCAGCAAAAGCAGTGGCGCGTTCCCCAAACGGCAGCGGATGATTGCGCTGGTAATACCGCCAGGCCATCGCGCCCCCCAGCACGCCAACGAGCAAAAGAATGAGCACTGTTTTCATAAGTTGCAAAGAATCTGGACCGGCTACCGCTGCGATGGTTCACACCGATCGCGATTAATTTCCCCCTTTCGCCCGCAACCCCGCCGGATCGTTTGGGTCTAAATTGTAAATCGCATGTCGGTCACTCCGCCAAACTCTTCCAGCAAATCCACGCGCCGACCTCGCCTAACGCCGCATTTCAAGCTGCGCCACACCGGAGAATATCTACTGCGTGGTATTTTGGTCATCGCACCGGTTTGCATCACGGTGAGTTTTGTCTATTGGGTATTCAGCAAACTGGATTCGATTTTGCATCCCCTCGTGATCGCGCCCGGACTGGGATTTCTCCTGCTGAGTGCCCTCGTGCTCGTAATCGGATGGATCAGTACCTTTTACGTGGTGAAACGAACTTTCCGCATCGTCAGTCAAGAGATCGAATACACTCCGGGCATCAGTTTCATGGTTCCTCGCTACTTCCGGTGGGTAAAGGCAAACACCTATCCAAAGCCCCGGAGGGTTAAACCGCTCATTGGCTTCATCAATGGATGAATCCTTGAAAGAGCGGCTTCGACTCATCGTCTCCGCCATTGGGTTTCGGGGGCCTGCTAATTGCAGGCAGGACCACTGCAGTCTGCGATTAGCAGACTCCCCGAAACCCACAGCGGAGACCATGAGTCGAAGGGGTATTCTAAAGTTTCGCTTGTTGGCGAAACTCATTATCGATCACCTGCCTTGATTGATTGGAGTTCGTTCAGGTTGCTCTCCGCACCTCCACCCAGCGGAAACAGCGAGGAACCGTGAGGAATTTAAGATAAGTGCTTCGGCGAGCCAAGTCGGCGGACAAGAAAGCCCCTCCGCCAGTGGCGCAGTTCTCGATCGCCAAACATCGCGGTATAAAGCCGCTCCTCCAGCTTGAATGATTGAGCGGTTATGCGCCCAGAGCTCGTCCCTGCCGTCGCAGCCGTAGCTGCAAACCCGGTATTCTTTAGGGCCAGTCGCCAGGCAAAGCCACTCCGCCCCCAGCGCTGCACCAAGCAGGGTTTTGAATATGAATCTAACCGAGAAATATTTGGCTCAATCGATCTTCCGTGCTCAGGGTTAAATTTTCCTGCGCCCATTTTTCCGTATCCCTCTTCGTGATGAAATCCGTCGGCCCAAATTACTCCTTAGCCATGACGATTCAGTCGACACCCACTCTGAGCAAGAAACGCGCGACACTCGATGAATTGCGTTGAGAGCGAGCTTGCGTGACTCAGCGCGAGCGGCCCGCCACCCATTTACTCCCGCAGCTTCAACTGAATTATGACTCCACCACTCTATCGGAGCGAAAAACAAATCACCCTCCACGAACACCATCGCATTGAATCGCGCGAGTGAGCACGAATGATTCGTGACGAATACCGCAAATGGGGTTGACAAGACCGGGCCGTAATTAATTTTCCCCCTTCCTGTTTTTGACGGCTTCCTAGCTCAATGGTAGAGCAGTTGACTCTTAATCAATTGGTTCCGGGTTCGAGTCCCGGGGGAGCCACCATTCTCGGTTATTTCTCAGTCCTTTGGTCCTTTCGCGCTCAGTGCGACGCCGGCGTAGCTCAACGGTAGAGCACCTGTTTTGTAAACAGGCGGTTGCGGGTTCGAATCCCATCGCCGGCTCCAGTTTCCTGCCGGTTGTTTCCCACTGACACGAGTGAGCCAGCATTATTTTTGTCTAAAAATTGTCTACTGCCCGATTGTGTAATGGTAGCACAAGCGACTCTGACTCGCTTTGTCTAGGTTCGACTCCTAGTCGGGCAGCCAATTTTATCCGCGAAAAAACCCTTCATTTTTTTTGCGAGTTTTTTTCACAAAATCACAAGAATGTGCATTGACACAATTAAGCGAAATTTAGCACATTGTTGTTCCCCTAATTTCTTAGTGACCTTGCCTAGCACAAACCTCCCCATTCAGTTTGTCCGCAAATTGCCGAAAATTCAAATTGGCTGAGTTCTCCGGCGCGTCTCCTGCTTTCCCCTTTCGCGAATCCCAATCCAAAAATCTCACGATAACCTCATCATTAATTAAAGCACTATGATCACTGTACATATGCCCTTGGCGTTCCTCCTGACCAACACAGATGGCAGCCCGATGACAGCGATGGAGCTGTTCAAACACGGCGGCGACGTCATGTGGCCAATTCTCCTCGTATCCTTTATGATGATCACTGTCGCCGTTGAGCGCGTGATTTTCATCTTCCGCGAGAACGGTCGTCGCCAGCCAGAAGTCGTGAACAAGATGCTCGAAAAAGTCGAAGCCAACGATATTGAGGGCGCACTGGAACT
>JANYFP010000465.1 GCA_025362555.1 Verrucomicrobiota bacterium | reverse complement strand
CGACGGCGCCCATTAATGCCGCCAGCTACGCGGTGGTTGCTACCATCAGTGATCCCAACTACACGGGATCCACCTCTGGCACGCTTGTCATCGCGAAAGCCACACCGGTCATCACTTGGGCGACGCCGGGCGGGATTGTGTATGGCACGGCACTCAGCGGCGCTCAGCTTAATGCGACGTCCACAGTGGCCGGCGCGTTCACGTATACTCCGGCAGGTGGGGCGATTCTTAATGCCGGTTCGTCGTCACTCAATGTGACGTTGGCGCCGACTGACGGGATCAATTACAATAGCATATCTGCGCAGCGAACGATTATCGTCAGCGCTACCGCGGTCGCTCCGGTGTTTACCACGCAGCCGTTGAGTCAGCCGGCCTTTGTCGGGTCATCGGTGACTATTTCGACTGTGGTAAGCGGATCTCCGGCGCCAACCTATCAATGGCAGAAAGGCGGGATCAATCTCTCAGGTCCGAGCTCGACGAGTTCGACCCTGACGATTCCCAATGTGCAACTGAGCGACGCCGGGAGTTACGCCGTCGTCGCAACTAATGGGTCCGGTTCGGTCACGAGCCGCTTCGCGCGCTTGGTCGTAATCGTGCCGCAATCGAACGCGATTATCTACGCGACCACGAGGTCTTCGACTGGTGTGACTGCCGGTGGGATCGTCAACTTCGATTATTTCGTGACTAACGTCGGAACGAAAACGTGGGGCGTGCATCATTATATTTCGATCCGCGATGTGAACAATACGTTCGTCGCGTTCTCGTCGCTCATCGGAATTCTGCCGGGTGAAACCACGACGGCTAACTTGAACTTCCCCGCACCAACGACACCCGGCACGTACACCTACTACGTGCAAGGTCTGGAAGACGGCGTGGAATTTTTCTCCACACAGACCACCGTTGTGCTGACGGTTCTTGCGCCGTTGCCGAATTCGATCACGTACAACACAACCACATTCCCGGTGAGTGCAGCACCGGGCTCGAACGTCATCTTCACTTATAACGTGACGAATACCGGCACGGTGACCTGGGGCGCGAATCACATCCTATCGTTGAAGAATAATAGCGGGACCGTGATTTCGTCTACGCCGCTCACGGTGCTCGCTCCTGGAGCAAGTAAGACAGTGAACTTGAGTTTCACGGTTCCGTCCACGCCCGGCTCGTACAACTACACGGTACAAGCGTCGCAAACCGGCGTGGGCAATTTCGAAACGCAGGCGAACCTGACGCTCATCGCGCTCGCGCCGCAACCGAATGCGATCGTGTACAACCGCGTGCGCTATCCCGACGAAGTCGTTCCCGGTGCCGTCCTGAATCTGAAATATACCCTGAGCAACGCCGGCACGCAGGCGTGGGGCGCGGGCCACTACGTTTCATTGCGTGATTCGAACGAGGCGTACCTGGCGTTCATTCCACTCAGCGGCACGGCCGCGGGTGCAACCAAGACCGTCGAGTTCACGCTCACCGCGCCAACTACGCCCGGGATCTACACGTATTTTGTTCAGGCCCTGGAGGACGGCATCGAATTTTTCTCCACGCAAGATGTCGTCATCATCACGGTCGTCGCGCTGCCGCTCGGCAATGCGATCAGCTACAACACAAGTACGATTCCAGTCACTGCCGCGCCCGGCGCCACGGTCAACTTTACGGCAAACGTCACCAATCGCGGCACGCGCACCTGGGGCGCGACGCATTACCTCTCATTCCGCGATGTGGACAATACTTTCCTCGCGTTCCCGACGCTTAGCGGCGTGGCGCCCGGCGCGAGTCGCACGTCGAACCTGAGTTTCGTCGCTCCAACGACTCCCGGTATCTATACGTACACGTTGCAGGCCTTCGAAGACGGTGTCTCCTTCTTCGACATGGCGGACACCGTGGTGCTGCTGGTGCAGTGAGTTCTTTTGCTGGGTGTTCGCCGGAGCGAGTCGGAGCGTACTTTCGTCTTCGACTCGCGAGGGGTTTTGCTTTTGAATTAACCGGATGGAAGTGATTTTTCTTGGAACAGGTACGTCGCAGGGGGTGCCGATGATTGCGTGTGGGTGTGCAGTTTGCACGTCAACGGATCCGCGCAATCACCGAACGCGTTGCTGCATTCACGTCGTCATGGACGGACTCCATATTCAGGTGGATGCCGCGCCGGAGTTTCGGTTGCAATGCTTGCGGGAGAAGGTGGAGGACCTCGATGTTTTTATTCTTACCCACGGGCATAACGATCACATCACTGGGATGGACGACTTACGCCGCTTTTGTGATTT
>JANYFP010000430.1 GCA_025362555.1 Verrucomicrobiota bacterium | reverse complement strand
GCTACACGGTGAGCAATGCCGGGACGCAGAAATGGGGTAGTAGCCATTTCATTTCGTTACGAGACGCCAACGGGACATTTCTCTCCTTTGTTCCACTGAGCGGAGTGGCCTCGGGTGGCAGCATCAACGTGGAATTTAATTTCACTGCGCCCGCCGCGCCCGGCATCTGCACCTACTATGTTCAGGCCTTGGAAGACGGCGTCGAGTTTTTCTCCACGCAGGATGTGGTCATCCTGACCGTACTCGCCACTCCGCTGGCCAACGCAATCACGTATAATGCAAACAACTTCGCGAGCACGGCATCGCCTGGCAGCACGATTAACTTCACCAGTAATGTCACGAACGTTGGGACTAAAACTTGGGGGACGAACCATTTCCTCTCGCTCCGGGATGCGGACGATAATTTTTTAGGGTTTATGCCGTTAAGTGGAATTGTTCCCGGCGCGAGCAGAACGTTGAACTTCAGTTTTGTTGCGCCCGCTAATCCTGGTCTGTTCAGGTACGAAGTGCAGGCATTGGAATCCGGCGTGGAATTCTTCGCGATGTCCGATCGATTGATGCTTAATATTCCGTCAACTTCAGATCCCTTCACCCCGCTAACGCCGACTCCGGTGATCAGCGCGTTTACCGCCAGTCCAAGCTCCATTGCGGCAGGCGGCAGCACGACCCTTAGCTGGCTGGTCACGGGTGCAACGAGCGTCGCGATTTCATCCGGGGTCGGCCTGGTGTCCAATAGCAGCATCTCAGTTTCCCCCGCAATCACGACCACCTACACGCTTACCGCTACCAATGCAGCCGGTAGTTCAACCCAAACGGTCACGGTCAACGTTTCCCCCTCGACGGCCATCCCGGCCATTGCCAGTTTCACTGCTACGCCCGCTACCATAACCGCGGGAAGCAGTGCCACTTTGAATTGGTCGGTCAGCGGTGCCACCAGCCTGTCCATTACGCCCGGGATCGGCGCCGTTATCGGAACGACCACGAGCGTGTCTCCGACCACGACCACGACTTATTCGCTCACCGCCACCGGCGGGACCACGAGCGTCGTGCAATCGACCACCGTCACGGTGACCCCGGTTTCTTCAACTGCGCCGGTGATCAATAGTTTCACCATCGACTCCTCTTCGCTTGCAACTACCGGCATGTGCACGCTGCTCTGGAATGTCACTGGGACCGCTAACTTATCCATTTCGCCTAATGTGGGGACGGTCACCGGCAATGCGATTACCGTCTCCCCGCTCGCCAACACCACGTACACTCTTTCAGCCACGAATAGTTCCGGTGCGGTCACCGCAAACGCTGCCGTGACCCTCAATACGCCGGCGCTGGTGCTCGAAGCCGCGCCCGTTTTGAAAATCAAACGCGATGACCATGTGGCGACGGTAGAAATGGACTTCGACGATACCGCTTGGGCGCAGCTTTGGGATGTCGGCACCGCCGGTCGCGAAGGGTGCGGCTATCGGGTGCAATGGTGGGCCGATGACACCGCCATCTCCACGATTCTCTCGACTGACGGCTGCACTTCAGAGAACTCGTCCGGTTCCAGCGCCGCACTTCCGAACATGAGTGCACCGCGCCAACTCATCACTCCCAATCGGGTGGTACAACTTCAGCCGATTGCCAACAACGCGCTCTATCACGTAAGCGTTGTGCGGCTCAATGGACTTGGCCAGATCTGCAGTAATCCGAAGGAAATAACTTTTAACGGCGGTGATAGCGCGCGGGTCGCGGCTCTTCGTAGTTCGCTTACTTTCTTCGACGATTTCAATCTGCCGATGGGTTCCCCCGATGAGCGAAAGTGGAACAACGCGATGACTCCGCAGACGGACCCACGGTACAATTTGTTTTTCGTGAACGACCAATGCCATGTCCATACGCTCAACGGCACGCTTAACAATGGGGCCGGTGATCGGGCGCAAGTGGCGCAGCGTGCTCGCAAACCAATTGCTATCGAGGCGGGTGTCCGCCGTCGCATCGTGTTCGACATGGATGGGATCTTCAGCCCACGCAGTGTCTGGTATCTCGACCTCAACCCGGTGAAGACCGACCTCACCGGACACATGAGTTTCTTCGACATGGACGGTGACAAGGGACTGCCGGCGGCCGTGCTTCGACTGAAGGCCAGCGGGAATTCCTTTTCCGTCCATCTGATCAACGACCAGGGCGCTTCGTATATGATGGGCGAGGTCACCCTCTACGACAAGGGGCGCAAGATGTGCTCGAATGTCCGTCGCAACTTTGATGTTCGGGTCGGCACCGATGGCGTCCAGGTTTTCGTCGACGGCACGAGCGTGATCGACGCCACGTTTCCGGCGAATTCATTCCGCCCCGGCACCTACGATCTGCTTTGGTCAACGGTGGGCTACAACACCTCGAAGGATAATAATCCCTATTTCCTTTCGCACTGGGATAATTTCGGCTTTGACGGCCCTGATCTCGAACCGCGCGCCGTGCACAATTATGTCACCCGCATCGAGGGCACGGATTTGCAGATGGCCAACGAGAGCAATCATCCGACATTCACGGTCAATGTTCCTGATGATATTCGTCCGACTGCGGCTGGCGCCACCGCAGAAGTCTGGTTGGTTTTCACCTACCTCAAGAATGACTACAGCACATTTAATCTGCTGGCGGGTGATCATTTGCTTTTCAATGGCCGCAGTTTTCCTCTCCCCCAGCGCGTGAACAACACCTCGCCGCTTGATGCGGAGGCCAACGGTTACTGGGGTTCAGCGCTCTCCAATCGCATTAAAATTGGAGAAGTTCAGTCGGGTGGGGTATCGCCACTCGCGGTCGGCAACAACGCCATCCAGTTCTTCGCGAACAACACGGGAATTGTTAATCTGCATCTTGAAGTTATTTGCCCGAAAAATGCGGAGCCTTCTTATACTCCTCCTTCCGCGCTTCATTACGTCCCGATGCACGCGGAACTTCCCAAGCTCGGGCCGCCTGCGCGTTTCGTTTTCATCGATGGCAAAGAGTGGACCGAGAGCGAAGACGGCGTAATGCAAGGCCCCACCGTTTCCGGGAAAATCAATCTTGAGACGCTCGTCGGCAATTCCAACTGGGCCAACTGGGCGCCTAATTTGATGAACATGCCCGCCAACAGCGCCGAGATTTGGAGCAGTGGCGGTACTACCGGAATTAAGACGGTTGAAGTATTTCTTCGCCGGAAAGGAACTGGCGTCGGACCGGGAGATCGGATCGCCGTCCTCACGACCGCACGCGATGCTCCCGCCCCGCAGGTCCGCTATGTTTTTGAATTTGATTCCAGACGTTACCCCAATGGTGAGTACGAGCTCTTCGTACTCGGCACAACCAACGCTGGCGTGAAAAGCCATCCGGAATATCCGTACTCGGCCTTCCGTTGGGATTCGAGTGAGTGGGCGGGTGCTTACGAACCGGTGATCATCACCATCGCAAATTGACGCAGCCTTGAAACCGCAGATGGATTGAGCGCACAGCAATCGCGGTAGGCAGCGAGCTTGCTCGCGCTCCGGGGCCGACAGGCACGCACCGCTGCAAACCCGGTATCTGTCCGGGCTGTCGCCCGGCACAAAGGCCTCGCGCCACACCACGAATTATTTCGCAGACACCACCCTAGCGCGGAACCCGACGGATTGGCTCGGGGTTTTTCCAACGGAGGGATGAGGCGGCTCTCGCTGACTGCCACGCCCCGAGAAAAAGGAATCCGATGGCGCTGAATTCGATGATGGCATGAAGTCGAATCCCGCCAAAGTCGACGTGCAGGAAACTATCGAGGTGATGAAACGAAGCCGCACGCATGACGATGAAAGTGAGCAATATGATCATGCCGGTCAGGGTCAGGCGGTGTCGCCGCCACTCGGGACCGAGACGGCGGAGGACAAACCATAGACTGGCGACGGCCAAAGCCACCACGACTGCGATCAGGCCGAGTTGAAACGTCCGACGCTGTCGGTACCAACCTTCGGATTGCGCCATATTCCGGCCCAAACAGGTGATCGCATTGTGCAGGTCGAGTTGTTTGTTCACGGCGAGTCCGAGGCAGGCGAGCGCGAGCGCCCGCCATAAAAAGGAATCGGAGCCTCGGTCTGATTCCAGACGCGCGGTGCGCGCAGCGAAGGCGGCGACCACGAGGTATGCGGAAAAAATTATCCAGCCGGCAATCGTGGGATCACCGGGGCCCGGTTCCCAACCTTGAGCGGTCATGGCGGCGATAAAAAACATCAGGCAGAGCGATTCGCTGGTTTTTGTGAGTCGGGGGGGAATTAACGGGCGATGGAATCAGCAAAAGTGCCTGGTGAATTTAGGCCGGACATTTCGGCGTACGGCGCGTGCAGACGACGACATCCTGATGCTGGTCCCAGGCGGCTTCGCGCAGATCGATCACCTGCAACTCGGTTTCATTTTCGATCAATTCGAGCACCCACGGTGGAAGCGAAACAGAAATGCCGTAGGCCGGCGTGTCGGGATAGTCCACGTAGCCGAAACCTTCCGCCACGGCCGTCGTGCAAAGTTGCGCGACGGCGCTCTGTGGGAGACCGTAATCTTTCTCGCCACTCTGTAATCTTTCCAAGGCCGGAAAGCCGTGAGTGGTGAACACCAGCACGCCGCTGGGTGACAGGCGTTCGGCGAAACGACGCAGGTGGTTGATCCAATCTGCGCGCCCAAAATGCGTGAGCAGCGAACCGCACCAAATAATATCGTAGGGGCCGGACAAGGCCGCCCAATGGGTGCCTTGGACGTCGGCGTGCACTCCGGTGGCGCCCAAATGTTCGCAGCAAAATAGCACGCCGGGGCCTTGCGTGTCACTCACACTCAGGCGTGCGGTTGGATAGGCCGTGCGCAGCCAGCGCGCGACGCGACCGTGGCCCGAGGGCAGATCCAGAATCGCATCGATCCGCTTGCATCCGGCCTGTGCGACCGCTTCCTGCACGATCGCCAATGCCTCCCGTCCGATTTGAAGGTAGTGAGAAGCGTCGGGCACGCACATATCATCCGCCGGTGCAATCAGGGTGCAATCGGGCGTTGCGCTCATCGCCACAGTCAATGCAATGCCGGAAATCCGTCCGAGCGCGGCGTGAATTTGATGAGAAGGCTCGATCTCGGAACGGAGCCGGATTTTTTCGAGGAGCGGATGCTTTTTTTTCGGTCGGTACGCCGGAAGCGCAGTATAATTTGCCCAGACTGCGCGCGCGGCGTTGATCACTCCATGACGGGGCAGGGCGTAATTTCCCGCGGCGCGGTGCAAGGCCCAGATGGCGCGGGCGAAGGTGAGTGGCGGAACGAGGGGCGGCATTTGGGCCAAATCGAAATGGAACTTCGGCGTGAAGCGCCGGGCGAACGCGAGATGGATTTCGCCGGTGTCGAGCTCCGCAAAAATCTTGAGCAGAACCGGCGCGGCGAGATCGGGTGGCAGTGCGATTTCCCCGACAAAAGCGGAGTGGGCGTGGCCGCCGAGTGCGGGAAATATTCCCGGAATATCCTGGCGGGCGAGACCGTGCGGCAGCGCGATCGGAGCGAGTGGATCGATCACGGCGGAGAGGCGCGTGATTTTAGCCGTGGGGTGGGCCAGCCAACCCGTCACGGGAATGAGTCCGTAGCGCAATCGGCCGATCACGTGCGGTTCTTCCAGCGCACCCACGAACGGCAGATTGGGGTGCGCGTTCAATGGCTCCGCGACAAACGTCGCGACGAGATCATCCGCCAAAATGCTCCACGATTTCCACGGCGTGAGCCGTTGGCGCTTGATCAGCGTCGTGACCAGGTGCCCGAGTGATTTACTTAGACTGATGGCGGCGGGGAGCAGCGGTGCGTCAGGCGCGGCTGAAATTTTCGTGCGGAAAAATTCCTGCCACTCGCCGGAGCGAGTACGGACTTCGAGGCGCAGCAGGGTTTCACCGGGCTGCGGATTGAACAGAAAAGAAAATCCGGGGCGCGATGAATCAGGCTGGTCCGATCGCTTTGGGGCAAAAGCGGGGTGAGGCAAGCCGAAGAGTCCGAGGATGACGCGATGGTGGAGACGCGCCCGCACATCCGTGATTTGTTCGCCGGCGTTTGGTTTGATCCAGCCGGCGATCCAGGATTTTTCCGCAGGAAAACGCCAGCCGGCGGGATGGATTTCCAAATCGAATTGTCCGCCAGCGAATGCGTGCATGATTTAGACTTGGCCGCGGACGGTTGCGCCCGCGAGCGCGGCGTGTCGCGGGAGGAGTTGAGCGGCGTCGTAGTGGGCGGCGACGCGTGCGCGACCTTGGCGAGCGAGGGAGGAGGCGAGTTTTTCATCGGCCAGGACGCGACCCATGGCGTCGGCAAGCGCGGAACTGTCGCCCGGCGGCACAAGGAGCGCCTCTTCATCGGCGCGCGCCATTTCCGGAATGCCGTGGACCGCGGTGCTCACGATGGGGACGGAAAACGCCATCGCTTCGAGGAGGACGCGGGGAAAAGATTCCTCGTAGCTGGAGCAGACAAAGAGATCGGCGGCGCCGTAATAAGTCTGCGGGGTGGGGGTTTCGGCAACGACGCGGAGATTGGGCCGGTCGAGTTGGGTGACGAGATCCGTGATCGCGTGATCGTAGGTGCTCTCGCGTCCTCCGACCATCAGGAATTCGCATTGGCGGGCGAGGTCCGGGTGCCGCCGCCAGAGGAGATCCACGGCTCGCACGAAGATGTGCTGGCCCTTGCGGTTGCAGACGGTGCCGACGTTAACGACAAGCCGCGTGGCGGGAGTGAGGCCGATTTTCTGGCGGAGTGATTCGCGGGAATGCTCCGTTTGAAAACGGTCGAGCTGAGCGAGGTCGATCCAGCCGGGATTGATGCTATGATTGGCGTGCGTCAGCAGTGGTTCGTAGTAGCGGCGCGTGGCGGCGGTGAGAAACGAAACCTGCGTGGCGAGCGTGAAAGCCTCTTTCACTACCGGCAGTGTGGCGGGAGCCATGTAACCGAAATAGAAACTGTCCGGCGTGGTGCTTTCGTGGATGTAGAAGAGCGACGGTTTGCCCGCCAGGTGCGCCAGATGGATGCCCCAATAAGTGGAGAGGGTATTGGCCACGACAAGATCGGCGGCGGTCAAATTGATTTGGCGGGCCAACGCCGACAGCGCCGCGTGCAGGGCGCGGGCATCCGGCGCTTTGAGCAGCGGCGCAATTTCGACGAGCTCCACGCGGGCTCCGAGGGCTTCGAACTTTTGGCGCAGCGGACCTTCGCCGGCGCTGATGACGGATAATTTCACGCCGCGATTCGCGAGGTAAGCGGCAAATTCCACGAGGAAGAGCGGGGCGCCTTCAAAATTTAAATTATGCGTGATCAGGACGACGGTTCCCGGCAATTGACTGGTGCTGGGCATCGATGCGGCGGTAGCGGCAGTTTTTAGCGGAAGGCAGTTTCGGCGGGGGGCCCGAGCGCGGTATTCCTGCCACACTTCACGCAAAGCGCGAAGAAACCATTTGTTTACTGGCACGGCGAGTTCGCGCGCGAGACAGGCGTTCCGCAAGGCTTGGACGCTGCGCGCGAAAGTGAGCGCACTGAAGCGCGGGTACGGGGCTTTGTGCTGTTCGTCGCCGTAGAGGAAATTGCGTTCGACGTGACAAAGATGCCAACTGCCGTCCGCGAGTTCGGCGTAGAGGCGGACGCTGAGAGGTTGCGGCAATTGCGAAGGCAGATCCATCGTGCCGTGCACGCGGCAGGCGGCGGCGTGAGGGAATTGCGGGAACAGGCCGGCGACGTAGGGCAAGGCGCCTTCCTGTTCAATAATTTGCCAGGCTTGCAGGTCCACGGTGGCGGCGACGCGCCGGATTTTTTCCGTCTCGTGGAAAATCCAGCCCTCGACAATTACGCGACCGAATTCGGCGCGTTGCAGCATGGGCGGATGATGCAGGTGACCGTGAAAGGGGATCGCCGGGTAACGCGTGATGTGCGGCAGTGGCAGCAAGCCGGCGACGGTGGTGGCGGCGTGGGCGATGGAGTCGTGCGCGGCGCTTTGCAGCACCAGGCGTAAGGCGCGGGAAAATTCGTGCGGTTGCACGGCGCCGGTGAGTGGCACAGGCAGGAGAGCGCACGGGGTGCCGATCAACGCGACGGTGGCGAGCGGCAGCCATTGTCCGGAAATTTCGCACGCTTCGAATTCGAGGCGATTTTCGCCGGGCAGCAATGTTACCTCGACCTCGTAGCCTGCGAGTAAGAAAGGTTCGCGCGCCTTGAAGTAGTGGGCGAGGTCGGCCCGGGGAATTCCGTAGAAGGCGGGAAAGATTCGCGCGCCGATTTTGACCCGCAGGTCGGTGAGGAAGGAGTCCGGTTTGGCTGTGGCCCAGCCGGTCAGACGCACCGGTGCCGCCGGCAGCGAGGCGCCGCTGGCGTGAGCATCGAGCATGAAAAAGGCGTGGGAGGATTCCTGCATGGGCGATCCGGGGAGCGCGGGAGCGGGCAAGATTGCGACGGAAACCGGGCTTGTAAAGCGAAGGTATTGCCCCGGGGCAAAGATGAAAAATGAGACTCCTCACTCCTTCCAGTGGGTAAACAAACGCCGCCGATTCTAAGCCCGGAGGATTTGACCGCTAATGGGCTTCATCAATGGATGAATCCTCAAGAGAGCGGCTTCGACTGATCATCTCCGCTCCTGGGTTTCTGGGGCCTGCTAATCTCAGGCAGAACACACCAGTCAGCGATTAGCAGACTCCCTGGAACCCACCCCGAAGACGATGAGTCGAAGGGGTATTCTAAAGTTTCGCCTATGCGCGAAACTCATTAGCGGTCACCTCCTCTGGCTTGGGCTCTGGTAGAAGCTCGCTTTCGCCAGCACCCATCGGAAACGGCGAGGAACCAAAAATGAGATTGGCATCTCCCTGCTTGACCCCCTTTTTTGCTGGCATGGCAGAACCGCAGGTCATTTTGCAGGCTGAGCGACGCGAGTTTCGATTCGCGGTGTTGCTGTTTTGCGTTGCGCTGACTTTTCACGCGTGGGGCGCCACGGTTGGCTGGACGAGTCTGAATCTTCCCGGGTGTGAATTCCGGCAAACGCAGACGGCGGTCTCAGCTCTTTTCATTCAACGGGAGCACAATTTTGCTCTCGCCTATCCGACGCCGGTACTGGGCAAGCCGTGGTCGATTCCGATGGAATTTCCACTCTACCAGTGGACGGTGGTGGTAGTGTCTAATGGTTTGAAACTGACACTGACGCAGGCGGCACGGGCGGTGAGTCTGGCGTGTTTCTACCTCACGCTGCCGGCGCTGTATCTGCTGTTGGTGCGGATCGGGCTGGCGCGCTCGCGCCGGCTGTTGGTGCTGGGGCTCGTGGTGACGTGTCCGCTGTATATTTTTTATGCGCGGGCTTTTTTGATTGAGACGATGGCGTTGATGTTTGGCGCGTGGTTTTTGCTTGGGTATGTTCGCGCGGTCGAGAAACGCCAGGTCAGCTGGCTGTTGCTTGCGTCGGTGGCGGGTGCGGGGTGCGGGCTGGTGAAGGTGACGACGTTGTTATTTTTCCTGATGCCGGCGTTTGCCTGGACGCTGTGGTGGTTCCGGGAGGATTGGGGGCAGATCCCGGGTAATCGCGCACGCATGATCGGGCAGCGGATGCTTTGGTGTGCGCTGGCGGTGGCGATTCCGTTCGCGGCCTCCGTGTGGTGGGTGCATTATTCGGATGCGATCAAGGCGCTATCCAAGGCGGGAAACTTTCTGATTTCCGATCGACTGAGCGGTTACAATTTTGGCCTCGGGCAGCGATTTTCTCCCGCGATTTGGCGGCAGCATTGGCAGGTGTTGTTTTTGGACATTACCTCGGTGCCGGTGGTGGCGGGCTGTGCGATTCTTGCGGTGGTTTTTGCGCGGCGGTGGTGGCCGATGATCAGCCTGCTGGTGTTTTTATTTTTTGCGGTGCAGTTGATTTTCCCGATCCTGTATGCGTGGCATGAATATTATTATGTGGCCTGCGCCTTTGCGCTGATGTTCGCGTTTGGTTTGGCGGTGTGCGGCGTGTTTGAATCACGTCTGCCGCGCAGCGCGGCCTGGGTGGTGGCGCTCGGGGTGTATGGGTTGCAAATGGGCGGTTACGTGAAGGATTTTTATCCTGTACAAAAACCAATCAGCAATGGCGGGAGCAATCTGACGCTGGCATTGCGCAGCGTGATGACCCCGGATGAGGTGATGGTGATTGCGGGCGATGATTGGAGTTCGATGACGCCATATTTCGCCCAGCGCCGGGCATTGATGATTCGCCGGAGTCTTGAGACGACGTGGACCGAGATTGAGCCGGCTTTCAGCCGGCTGGCGGGTGAGGAGGTCACGGCGCTCGTGTTGCACGGTGATCAGATCAAGAATAAAACTCTGATTGATTTAGCGGTGAAGTATTTTCACCTAGATCCACGGCCGGCGTTCCGATGGCGGGATGCGACCGTGCTGCTCCACGAACAGTTGCGCCCTCAGGCTGCGGGCCTCTTGCGCGATGTGCCGGAGATCGAGCTGCTGAATCCGTCGGCAACGGATTCGGATTTGCTGCGGAAGCGCGAAATCATAATGAGTGAGGTGCTGAAGCGTTTTCAAAATGACTTCAACCAGATCAATCCGAAGCCATTTAAATATTATACCACTTTCGGGACATCCCAGCTCGATTTTGAAGGGCGTAAATTCTATAATGCCCATCCTGATTTCCGCTTTTGGTTCCGAGTGGCCGGCGGCCGGCACATGTTTTCGGCCGAGGCCGCGCTGCTCCCGGAAGCCTACACTTCCAAGATGGCGCATGGCGATCAATCGGATGGCGTTGAACTTCGCTTGGAAGAAGAAGCGCCGGATGGAAAAAGAGAGCTGCTTTACTCCCGCGTGATTAACCCGCGCGATAACCAGGCGGATCGCGGTTTGCAGCACATCAATCAGTCCTTTGTGCTCACTCACGATGGAGTCGTGGTTTTGACGATCGGTCCCGGACCGAACGGAAGCTATGCGCGGGACTGGACGATTTTGGGTCGGGTTGAAATCAAGTAATTCGGCCGGCGGCGACCTCCGCGGCGAGCGCGGCATGGCGCGGTAAGAGCCGCCCGGCTTCGAATTGCTCCACGACCCGGGCGCGCGCGCGGGCCGCGAGTGACCGGCCGATTTCCGGCGTAATCAACAACCGCGCCATCGCTTCGCACAAGGCGATCGTATCTCCGGCGGGAATCAAGGTGGCTTCGAAGTTTGGCCGCACCAGCTCCGGCACGCCTTGCACCTCCGAACTGAGAATGGGCGTACCGCACGCCATGGTTTCAAGGATGACGCGCGGAGAAGATTCTTCGTAACTGGAGCAGACAAAAAGATCGGCCGCAGCGTAGTAGGGCAGGTAGGCGGCCGTCTCGGGATGTACGACCAGGTTGGGTCGGTTGAGTTGGGCGAGAAGTTCGCCGAGCATTGAATCGAAGGATGAATTTCGTCCGCCCAACATCACAAACTGAGTTCGCGCCGCGAGCGCCGGGTGGCGTCGCCACAACAGATCAACGGCGCGGGCGAAAATGTGCTGACCCTTCCGTCCCGATACCGTGCCGACGTTTGTCACCAGGAGTTCGCCGGGCTTGAGGGCAAATTGTTCGCGCAACTTTTCGCGTGGATTTTTTGCGCGCCAGAGATCGAGCCGGGCGACGTCGATCCAGCCGGGAGTGAGACGGTGGTTGGCCGGTCGACCGTAGTCGGTGTGATAATTTCGGGTGGAGGCCGTGGTAAAAGAGACGCAATCAGCGAGGGTGAACGCTTCGTCCACGAGTGCGATCACGTCGGGGTTCGCGCGGGTAAAATAGAAGCTCGCGGGCGTGGTGCTCTCATGCACGTAGAGGAGAACGCGGCGTCCCGCGGCCTTCGCGGCGTGCACCGCCCAGAAGGTCGTGAAGGTGTTGCAAACCACCAAATCGTAGGGCGAGAAATCGAAGGGCAGGTCGCGGATTTGTTTTTTGGCGACGGCGGCGGAGGGCGCCGCAAAGATGCCTCCGGCGTCGACCAGTGCGACGGTGACGCCTAATTCCTCAAAGCGCTGACGCAATGGTCCGTCGATGGGGCTGAGTAAAGTCAGGGCGACGCCGGATGAAACCAGATGTTGGGCGTAGTCGACGAGGAAGAGCGGTGCGCCTTCGAGATCGAGGTTGTGCGTGACGACGAGTACGCGGCGCGGCAGCGGGGCGTCGGTGGTGAACGGCGCGAGCTGGAGGGCGGCGGGTGATGTCGCGTTGCCGACTGCTGTTGTCCCAGTGTTTGTCCACGAACTTGCGTCCTTTGGCGCAGTTCGAGGCAGGACACCGTTGCCGGTTGCTACCGTCCCGGTGTTTGTCCTCAAACCTGCATCCTTCGACGCAGTTTGAGGCAAAGGTGCGCGGAGGTGGAAATCGTGGGCGAGACGGGTGAGTTCGGTGGTCATCGCTTCGTCTTCGACGACGGTGATGCCGCGCTCGGTCATCGCTTGCCGCAGTGCTTCCAGCGTCTGTTCGAATCGGCGTTCGCTCTGAGTGGGGTAGGGAGCTTTCTCCTCTTCACTGGTGAAGAGTCTGCTGCGTTGGACACAGCAAAGATGCAGGCTGCCGTCGGCCAGTTC
>JANYFP010000426.1 GCA_025362555.1 Verrucomicrobiota bacterium | reverse complement strand
TGCGCACCAAGCCGGCGACCGCCACCGCGCTCGACAAATCGCCGGGCTTCGCGTTCGGATCTTTCGACTCGGCGCAGAACACGCCGTAGATGCAGCCGTCCTCGTGGAACGTGATGCGCATGTCGTACACATTCGTCTCGGGCTTGATCTCAGGCAAATCGACCGGCTCGTCCCAGAAGCGCCAGTTATCGATGCCGTTGGGGCTCTCGGCGATGGCGAAGAGGCTCTTGCGATCATAGCCTTCGAAGCGAACCACCATGTGACATTTACCCTTCCAGAGAAACGCGCCGGGATTGAGCGTGGCGTTGACGCCGAGCCGCTCCATCAAAAACGGATTCGTCTTGGGATTGAGATCGAAGCGCCACTCGATGGGTGCGTGGCGATACGTGATCGCCGGAAAGGCGAAACGATCGAAGACGCCGTTATCCCATTCGAGATCGACGGGATTTTTGCGAGAGAGAAACTTCTCGTGCTTGGCGCGAAGTTGCTTGAGCCGCGCGGTCCACGCGGCGGGCGCGCCGGAGGTTTTCTTCGCAGGTGAAACAGTGCGGGTTTTGGTTTTGGCGGATGATTTCTTTTTCATGAGAGGGAAATAAATTTGATGAGGTATATTTGATTTCTGTGACCGTCCGTTCAATTCGCAACGGGCCGATATTTCTAAAATTAATTAGCTGCAGGAGGGGCTTTACGCCCCGATGCATCAACGAAACGCTTATCCTGACCGCCGCCGGGAAAATCGCGGCGTAAAGCCGTTCCTACAGTTTTCTGCGAACTTGCAGGCCTCACAAGGAGCATGCTTAGCCTGCTGATTTCGTGGTAATTCGTGTCCATTCGCGAGGGAAACTAAATCGGTTTAGCGGCCTTTCAAGATCGCCCGCAATCGACGCACGGCTTCAAGGCCCATGCGACCATTGTGATACGGGCATTTCCAAAATCCGACTTTCTCGAAGGACTTGATCACCCGACCCTCGCGGGTAACGCCCCGAAACCATTCGCCATTTTTCCGATCGATGATCCGCGCGTCGATAAAATCCCAAGCGTGCAGCGCTGCAGCGAGGTGTCGTTCGTCACGGGAAAATTGATAAGCATTGAGAAACCCGATCACTGCTTCAGCCTGCGGCCACCACTCCTTGGAATAATCCGTGATACCGGCAGGGCTGCCTTGGTTGTAGATGCCACCGTCGGTATCGGTACCCTCGGCGAGAGTGACGTCGGCAATCTTCACCGCGAGCGTCTGAATGCGCGCCGTGAGCGCAGGTTCGCCGAGCACGTTGGCCGCTTCGGTGAGCAACCACGCCGCCTCAATATCATGGCCGTAGGAAATTTTATCGGAGTGGAGTGTCCAGTCGTTCGCGAAGAACAGACCAAGGTGCCCAGTCGCAACATTCACCACGCGCGTCAGCATGAGTTCAACCAGTTCGGTTAACGCGCGGCGCAGGCCGGCGTCGGGCCACACACGAAGAAGATTGGTGTAAGCCTCCATGATGTGGAGAAGCGTATTCTGGGACTTGGGATCATTTTGGTCGGCGACGCTCAGTCGCATATCCGCGATGGGCTCCCACGCGCGACCGAACGCCTCAAGGTAACCACCAAATTGGGGTTCACGAGCGCGTGCCTCGATGAGACGGAACGTGGCGATAGCCTGGTCGAGTGGCTCACGGCGATTCGTGGCCGCATAGAATTCACTCAAGGCGTAGATCGCGAACGCCTGCGCATACACCTGCTTTCGATCGCGCAAGAGGGTGCCGTTGGCCGCGATCGACCAATAAAATCCGCCGTGCGTTGCATCGTGAAAACGCGCGAACAAATCCGCGTAGGCGTGCTCGGCCATCGCCAGGTATGTCGGGTCGCGGTACTCGCGAAAGGCCGCCGCATAGGTCCAAAGAATGCGCGTGGTCAGGAGCGCGCCGCGTTCGGCGGCACGATTGGTCACCAGGTCATGGTTCAACTCACCATGAAACGATCCCGCCGCCTGATCGACTGCGTGCTCAATCCAGAAGGGCAGAATATTCTGCCGCAAATCGGATTCCATGCGCGTGGCGTAATCGGAGAGGACGGAGGATTTCGTGGCTGACGGCATTTTGAACAAAAAATGAAGGCCAAAGCGCTTACTGCACCGGTTCGTTGGCGCGGCGATCCTTCAGATCCTTCGCGATCTCAACCATGCGTTTTTCATTGAGCGGGAAAAAGAGAAAGAGACCCAATGCCGCCAGACCGAACAGGCTTGGAGTCAGACTCATCATTTTAACCAGCGAGGTGGTTACGCCCACGGATTGCACCATATTCGGCACAAAACCGGAGGTCGCGAGCATCTGGCCAACCGCCCAACCGCCGACAGCCCAGCCGAGTTTTTGCATCATGGTGGACGCCGAGAAGATCAGGCCCGTGGCACGGCGCCCGGCTTTCCATTCGCCGTAATCCGCCGTGTCCGCGTACATGGCCCAAAGGAGAACACTGAGTGGACCGCCCACCATTGAACCGAAAAACTGCAAGCCGAACATGGCGTAAACCTGATCGGCCCTAAGCCAGTAAAATGCAGCCGTCGAAGCGATCGCGGCGAGGAAAAGCAAAACGAACGAGGCTTTCTTGCCGACCTTGCCGGCAAACCAACCGAGCAGCAGCACGCCGACAATCGAACCGGCATCACCTGCGGGACCGAACACCGACCAGATATCCTCGAAGCTATAGAGTTTCGGCACACTGTTCCAAGGCAGCGTCAGCTCGCGGGCGCCGACGTAATATTTCAAATAATGCCCCGTGATCGCGCCCCGAATGGCGACAAACAAAATGAACGTGATCGTGGTCAATACCAGCACGAGCCACGGCACATTCGTGACGAGATCCTTCAAGTCCCGGCCAACCGATGTTTTTTGCTCAAGCGGCGGTTTCACGCGTTCCTTGGTGCCGAAAAAAGTGATCAGGAAGAAAACCACCGCGACCGCCGCGACGATCATGAAGGATACCTGCCAGCCATGAGCGGTATCGGTGCCACCGAAATAAGGCACCATCTTTGGCAACGCGGCCTTGATCACGAAGCCTGCCGCGAAGGCGAAAACGAATTTCATCGACGAAAGCTTGGTGCGCTCCACCGGATCGGCGGTCGTCACCCCGAGCAAGGACGTGTACGGAATATTAATCGCCGTGTAGACCGCCATCATGCCGCAATACGTGCAGTAAGCCCAAACGAGTTTGCCCAGCGGACTGAAATTCGGGGTGGTAAACATCAGGACACCGAGCACCGCGTAGGGAACGCAAAACCAGAGCAAGTAAGGTCGGAATTTCCCCCAGCGCGTCTCGGTACGATCCGCCAGCATGCCAACAATGGGATCGACGATGGCGTCAAAAATACGCGTAACGGCAAACAACATGCCCATGGCTGCAGCGGTGATGCCAAAGACGTCGGTATAAAAGAGCGGAAGAAAATTACTAAAAGCGGCCCAAAAAAGGCAGGAGGCGAAGTCACCGCAGCCGTAAGACAGCTTCTCGGACATGCGGAGTTTTTGTGGCTCGGACATTGGGGATGGGGTTGGCGTAGCGGGGTAAAATTAAAAAACGACTGGCACTAAAAACAAGTGCTTGGGCAAATGCAGCCCGAAATCGGGCGGAAGATAACCCATCTCAAATGTGAGAGGCCAAAAGTACAATCCGGGAAGCAATCGCACCGCCACAAACAAACCCTCCTCACTCCGTAGGCAGCTTTACCGAGCGAATCGCGACATCTGTGACTTGCTCGCGATAAGTACCATTAACAGCCAACCAATCTCGCACCTGCCGAATCCCGCCTGAGCGCGAGCTAGTATTACTCCGTTAAGTTGCATACCGCTCCTCTGGATTGGCCGATTTTGTGGGCGGGGTGCCCTCACCCCGCGAGGCATGTCTGCGAGAGCCGAAACCAGCGGGGTGAGGGCACCCCGCCCACACCAAACTTAACGAAATAATACTAGCTCGCGGCCGACCCCGCACCGCATTGCCCGCCAAAGCTCATCCGCCGTATCGTCAAAAGCATCCCGTTTGCCCCGTCTACAGTGGTCGCCAAAAACGCCCGCCTTCTCCGGCTTTACTTTTTCCCTTTACCTCCATTAGTTCCTGCAAAATCGCATGACCTTTCCCCAAATCGCCGCAGCCATCCCCTCCTCCGCCGTCACCTCAATCGAAGGCCTGCCCTACCCACACCTGGCCTCGGGTAAGGTGCGCGAAATCTTTGATCTCGGCGATGCCCTCCTCCTCGTCGCCACGGACCGACTGTCCGCTTTCGACGTCATTCTCCCCGATGGCATTCCGGGCAAGGGCATCATCTTGACCCAAATCAGCAACTGGTGGTTTGCCCAAACGCAGGGCCTCATCGCCAACCACCTCCTCCCCGACCAACCCGGTGAATTTGCCCGGCGCGGAATCAAGAACCTCGATCTCCAATTGCGCAGCATGATCGTGCGCAAACTCACCCCGCTCACCATCGAGTGTGTCGCCCGCGGCTACCTGATCGGCAGCGGCTGGAGCAGCTATCAAAAGACCGGTGAAGTCTGTGGCCTTAAATTGCCCGCCGGACTGCGCCAGGCCGACAAACTCGCCGCGCCGATTTTCACCCCAACCACCAAGGCTCCGAAAGGCCAGCACGACGAAGCCATCAACGACGCCCAAGGCGAAGCCATCATCGGCGCGGCCCGCTATGCGAAAGTGAAAGCCCTGAGTCTGCAGCTTTATCAGTTCGGCCACGACCGCGCCAAACAGGCCGGCATGATTCTCGCCGACACCAAATTTGAATTCGGCACCGATGCCGCCGGGAATCTCATCTTAATCGACGAAGTCCTGACGCCGGACTCATCGCGCTACTGGCCGGCCGACAGCTACGCTCCGAACCAGTCGCCACCAAGCTACGACAAACAATTCGTCCGCGATCACCTTGTTGCGATCAAGTGGAACCAGAACCCGCCCGCGCCCCGCCTCCCCGCGGAAGTCATCACCCGGACGCAGGAAAAATATCTGGCCGCATTAAAAAACCTGATCGGCTAACAAAGCCAACGTCGCGACGGGGGCCGGCGGGAGTTCGGCCCGCCGGTTGCCCGCTTACCGGGCAATGAACGGAGACGGAACTCGAACCTGATCGATCTCCCATCAAAGCCGGCGGTCGAAAAGTGCCGCCCTATTTCCTCAGTTGCCTCCGGGCCAAATCGAATTAATTTCTCCCGAACAATCTGACTCCTGATCACTGCTAAAAACCATCGTCGCTGTGCGCTCATCCACTCTCCTCCGCTGCCTGTTCGTGATTGTCTCTGCCTCGCTGAGCCTCGTCCCGGTCCGCGCAAATCTCGGGGAAACCTTGGCCCAACTCAAAGCGCACATGGGCAAACCGGAGTTGCAACAACAACCCCGCAAGGATCTTGCTGTGTGGCTTTATGAGGTCGATGACGGTCAACTGATCTACAATGTGACCTTCGATGCCCAAGGCCGGTCGATCGCCGAAGGCCTGAGACCGCTCAAGCGCGCCAGTTTCACGAAAGATACCGCAATGGATTTCATCCAGGGGCAAATCGCGCCCTTCCGTAACTCCAAAACACTCCTCACCGTCAAGCCTGGCGAAAAATACCAATTTGCCGGACAGGTGTTCACCTGCGGCGAAAAAGAACTCGTGATCGTCGACGACACCGTCGGTGTCATGATTGTCTGGACGCAAAAAGGCGTCCCGTCCGTGATGGCCGTCACCGCCGCCATGGTGAAGCAAACGCACTGACCGCGAAGGCTGGCTGGAGGCAGCAGCAGACCTCGATCAACCAATAAGTTCATTGTAGAGCTGTCGTTTGCGACAGCCTTCGCCACGCTACGCCCCAACAAGGGCTGCGGTCCGACAAGTCCCACGCGGAACCCAACCCGCCCTTCCGCAAAAATCTTATGGTGCTGCGCTGACCGCCACCGCAACGTTCCGCCACTGTCACTCTCCAACGCATGAAACCCAACGTCATCCTGGCCGAAACAAAAGCGCCCAACGGCGCGCGCCTCACCCTCGTCGAGCACGACGGCAGTTTCTGCATCCGCGTGAACGGCCAGCAACTGATGCATTCAGCGGTCACCACTTCTGAAGTTCAATTGGGCACCCTAGGGTGCGAACGCCACGCCGGCATCAAAGTCGGCATCCGGGTTTTGATCGGCGGCCTGGGCCTGGGCTTCACCTTGAAGAGCGTTCTCCAAAAAATCGGCCGCAACGACACGGTGCACGTCGCCGAATTATTCCCCGAGATCGTCGCGTGGAACCGCACTTTCCTGGCCGGACTCAATGGCAAACTCCTCAACGATCCTCGCGTGAAAATTATCGAGGAAGACGTAAAGGCCGTCCTCCACCGCGCGAAGCGGGAGCCGTACGATGTGATCATCCTCGACATCGACAACGGCACGACGGCGATGGTGAAGCATGAAAACCACGAACTCTATCAGCAGCGCGGCATGGAGGTGATTGCCCAAGCCCTCAAGCCCGGCGGCCGGGCGGCGGTGTGGTCTGCGTGTCCCGACCCCGCGATCGAGAAACGCCTCAAACGCGCCGATTTTGAAGTCCAAGCAATTCCCGCCAAACTATACGCCACGGCCAAACGAAGTGCGTACATGATTTACGTCGCAGACAAACCGGAATTGAAGCCAGCCCCGGAAAAGAAGAAGCGTTAGGCTAAACGAAGTAAACATCCCCGGAGCAAGCTCCGGGGTATTAGGCCAAACTAGTATTACTCTGTTAGCTTAATGTGAGCGGGGTGAGGAGGCACCCCGCCCACAAAATCCGCCAGTTGGATTTGTTTCAACTGCCCCGGGGATCTTTACTGAAAACGCTTTCACGCGCCGCCTCAGCCCTTCGGCTCCACCTGCCGGTCACCCTCGAGCAAATATAATCCGGTGAGGTAGCCGTTCTCGTACATTTCGCCCACGTGAAATTTTCCTTCGAAGGAAATGGGAATATCCATCAGCGGCTTTACACCCGGACCCACCATCTTGACGATAATCCATTCATTCAACTTCGGCATCACACCGTAGCAGCACATCATCGGATCCTTGACCAAAAGAAATTCCTTGACCAGACCGCCTTCCATTTTCACCGGTAGCATAAAACCCGTGACCGACACCTTTTGTTGATCCAACGCCTTGATCACATCCGGAATCTGGCTCGCCCCGGACGGCGGCGGGATTTCAGGTTTTGTCGGATCGCTGTCGGCCGGCGTAAACGTAAAGGATGCCAGTCGGTCAAATCCGACTTTTTCATAAAGGGTCACGTCTGCACCACGCAGCGAAACCACGCCACCGAGCACCATGAGCCAAAGTAAATGGCGCGACAAGAATTTCATTGAGCCAGTCATCACCAAACAAAGTAGTCAGGCTCGCGCGAGCGTCAAAGAATTATCCCGCCCACCCCAACCGGACGATCCTGCGCACCTTGTGGGCACTCGCTCCCCCGGCAAACCCACCGGTACAACCCGGTACTTCAGATTGGAACCCGTAATGCATGACGCATTGAGCAGTCAGGCGCGGCAAATTCACGACAGGGAAATGCCCGGAGGCCGAGCCCAACACGACCCGATTAGACTGGCCTCAACCCCACGCAACCGGCAGGTTTCACGGCGTCAGTTAGTAGTCAGCCAACCCCTACCTCTCATCTTAAAATGAAAACTTGGCAACAAGTGGGCGCCTTGGCTACGGCCATGGCTGCATCGGTTACTTCGGCTTTCGGCAGCGAAGCCGATATTCGGATTCCCGACGTCAAATCGGTGATGTTCTTCGACGGCGCACTCAGCGGCCACGCCGTCCTCATGATCGGTCTCGTCGTTTGCGCGCTGGGTGTCGTCTACGGTTGGACGCAATACCTCCAGACAAAAAATCTCCCGGTCCACGCCTCGATGGGTGATGTCTCCCAAATCATTTGGGAAACGTGCAAGACGTACCTCTTTCAACAGGGCAAATTTCTCGCCGTACTGTGGGTGCTCATCGCCGTGTGCATGAGCTATTATTTCGGGGTACTCTCCGGAAATTCCGCCGGTCACGTGGTGATCATCTTGCTCGCCTCGGTCCTCGGCATCCTCGGCAGTTACGGCGTAGCGTGGTTCGGCATCCGCATCAACACCGTCGCCAACAGCCGCGCCGCCTTCTCAGCCCTTCAGGGCAACGCACTCGCCACCCTGCTCATTCCACTCAAGTCCGGCATGAGCGTCGGCCTGCTCTTAGTCGCCACCGAACTTTTCTTCATGATCTGTATTTTGGCGTTTTTGCCCACCGACCTCGCGGGACCGTGTTTCATCGGTTTTGCCATCGGTGAATCACTCGGCGCCTCCGCCCTCCGGATCTGCGGCGGCATCTTTACCAAGATCGCCGACATCGGCGCGGACCTCATGAAAATCGTTTTCAATCTCCCCGAAGATGATCCGCGCAATCCCGGCGTGATCGCTGACTGCACCGGGGACAACGCCGGCGATTCCGTCGGGCCGACCGCCGACGGTTTCGAAACTTACGGAGTAACGGGAGTCGCCCTCATCGCGTTCCTCGCCCTCGCTCTCGCTGCCTCGCCCACCCTCTGCGCCACGCTCATCGTCTGGCTCTTCGCCATGCGCATCCTGATGATCATCGCCTCGCTCGTCAGTTACTGGCTGAACGACGCCATCAGTAAGGCCGTCTGGGGCCACGCGAAAAAATTCAACCTGGAGCACCCGCTCACGAATCTCGTGTGGATCACATCGCTCATTTGTATCGGCGTCACTTACGCTGCCAGCTACCTGCTCCTCGCGAAACTTGAAGGCCACACCGGCCTCTGGCTGGTGCTTTCCAGCATCATATCGCTTGGGACACTCGCGGGCGCACTGATCCCCGAGTTCACGAAAATTTTCACCTCCACGGAAAGCCGGCACGTCAAGGAAGTCGTCACGTCCTCCGAGCAAGGCGGCGCGTCACTCAACATTCTCTCAGGCCTCGTCGCAGGCAATTTCTCCGCCTTCTGGACTGGCCTCTGCATCCTCGGATTAATGTTCGGGGCCTATTATTTTTCCGGTCACGTGGCGATTCAAGCCATGATGCCGGAGCAATTCCGTTTCGCCGCACCAATCTTCGCTTTCGGTCTCGTGGCGTTTGGATTTCTCGGCATGGGACCCGTCACCATCGCTGTCGATTCCTTCGGCCCCGTCACCGACAACGCGCAATCCGTCTACGAACTCTCGCAAATCGAATCCAAGCCCGGCATCGCGGCCGAACTCGAACGCGATTTCGGTTTCAAGCCCGATTTCGAAAGCGCCAAGTACCAACTCGAGAAAGGCGACGGCGCCGGCAACACTTTCAAAGCCACCGCCAAACCTGTGCTCATCGGCACGGCCGTGGTGGGCGCGACCACGATGGTGTTTGGCATTATCATGATGTTGCAGGCGCACTATCAGGCGATCGATCCGTCGTTCAACGTCCTCGAACGACTCTCACTCGTGCATCCCGAAGCGCTCATGGGCCTGCTCATGGGTGGCGCGGTCATTTACTGGTTCACCGGCGCATCCACGCAAGCCGTCGTCACAGGCGCCTACCGCGCCGTCGTGTACATCAAAGATAATATGAAGCTCGATTCCACTTCCGCAGCAACCGAGGCCTCGAAGGAAGTCGTCAAGATCTGCACGCAGTACGCGCAAAAAGGCATGATCAATATCTTCATTGTTATCTTCTGTTTCTCACTCTCGCTGGCGTTTTTTGATCCATTTTTCTTTATCGGCTATCTTGTGGGCATGGCCTTCTTCGGCCTTTTCCAAGCCATCTTCATGGCCAACGCGGGTGGGGCCTGGGACAACGCCAAGAAGATCGTGGAGGTTGATCTTAAAATGAAAAACACGCCGCTGCACGCCGCCACCGTCGTCGGTGATACCGTCGGCGATCCATTCAAGGACACCTCCTCGGTCTCACTGAATCCTGTAATCAAATTCACCACGCTCTTCGGCCTCCTCGCCGTCGAGATCGCCGTCAAAATGCCCGATGACCTGAAGCACTCTCTCGGCGCAGTGATTTTTGTCGTCGCCCTTGTTTTCGTGTATCGCAGTTTTTACGGCATGCGCATCCCGATCAACCCGAAGGATGCCGACGTCGCCCCTCACCAAATGCAAAATGGCTGAGGCATCCGCAGTTTTTGATCAGCGCCAGTCTTTTTTCCAGGCGTGATATTCCGCTGGCCGCAAACGATGGCGCGCAAAGTTGCCCTCGTGCAGACTGGTAAGCTCAGTCTCCGCCATCTCAACAAACTGCTGACGATCGTCGGACTCGGGCAATTTTTTCGACTGTCGGCGAATACAGGCCACGGCGGTTTTCTTATCCATCCCACCGCGCACCACTTCGCCGACCACATCCATGAGCAGTTGCCGATGCCGCAAGCGGAATGGATTCGGATCACCCACACATTGGCGAATCTCCGAGTAGCGGGCGCAGGAGCGTTCGTAAGCAAAGACGAACACATCACGCAGATAATCCACACGATTCAGCTCATACACGCCGATGATGGCCTGCACGTAATCAACCTGGGGCACATCCACGAATGACAACGGGCTGAGATTGCGTTGCACCAGCGGGATATTCGCCGCGAGCCGTGAGACACGTTTGTTCACATCCTCGAACGGCTGTAAATACGGCAGGTGCACCATCGCAAAAAAAGACTGTTCGAACGCGTCTTTGATCGCCGAGGCCTTGGCGAGGATTTGCTCAAAGCGTTCCTCAACCGCCTGCGGCACCGTCAGCGGATGATAAACGGTGCCGGAGATTCCGACCGCATGATTGCGCAAACGACCGCACGAATTCTGTTCAGGGAGCAGGTTATCCGCGAGCAGCGCGTGCAGATTGCAGATCGTATAACGATTAAAACCGATCTCGTCTGCTTGTTCGGCGAGCATCTCAATGGCCGCTTTGTGATTGAGAATCATCAGGGCCTCGCGGGTGTCTTTGCCGTCTGCATTCACCCCCAACTCGAGCAGCCGCTCCGTTTCGAGCAGCGAGTAAGTATTGCCCTCCAGCCGACTCGAATTCCACGACAGATCAATCAGCAGACGATCCATCACCTTGCGAAGATGAGTGCCCGCCGGCAAGGGCGCGCTGCTCGTCCGGCCCAGCACCGCGAGTTTGCTGCGGACGGCCGGAGGAAGATATGCCGAGACGTTGGGCTGGTACTCATCGAGGAACGAAGATTGATACCCCACCGGTTGCCGAATAGAGAGCGCCCGCGTGACATTCCGGCGGATCGCCTGGGCCGCAGTTGATAGCGGAACACCTGCTCCGGCGGGCGTGATGGGAGCAGGCTCTTCCACAAATCCGTACCAACCGTGATCGATCGGGTAGGAATCCACCCGATAACGTCGCCCGCCTCGGGCACTGAGCGCGATGAGCCGACCTTGAGCAACCAGCATCGCCAGTCTGCGCTGCAACGTGCGGCGCGGAAGTGTGAGCGCTACCCCGCGTGCAATTTCCTCAAACGCAACTGGCCCTGAGAGAGCGGTAACGGCATTGAGTACGGCACTCAGTTCGTCGTTTGAAATTTGCTTCGGCACAGCATTTATATGGCACAAAACCCATTATTACGCCATATAAAACAATATAAATGGCGCAAAACTCATTATTACGCCATATAAACATCTATTATGGCGCAATCGGAGCAGAGACTTCGTCCATCGCATATCGCGCAAATTTTTTCCCGAATCACTTCTCCGCTTTTTCCACGCGAGTTTAGCTCGTTGCCGCGACGCACAGAGTTCAACGTCCTAAGCATAGATCGCGCGACGTTGATCGACTCGACCACTCCAAATCATGAGATCCAAAATTGCCCTCACGTGCCTTTTTCCCGTCATCGTTTTTTGCCTCAGCGGGTGCAACTACGACTTCCCTCTCACCGCCATGCCGACCCGAAAAATCGAAGCTCGCCTGCTCGGAGACTGGGTCGTGATCGCCAAGGAGAATGACAAAGTTGAAATCATGCACGTACGGAAATTCGACGAGTCCACCTATGCCGTCTCGATGGATAACGACATCTATCGCGCCTTTCATTCAGATTTCGCCGGCGCCGCATTTCTGAGCGTCCAAGATCTCAACGCGGGCAACCGGAAATACATCTACTACACGTGGCAACTCTCCGCCGACGCCACTCAACTCACCCTGAAAGCCGTGCGAACTGAGGTCGTGCCCGAAAACACCAAAACACCTGCGGACATCCAGCAGTTGATCAAAGAGAACCTTTCGAATCCGAAATTATTCCAACCCGAACTTCAGCTCGCTCGCAAGAAATCAGGAAGCCAATAGCACATCGAGCCTTCACGATTGAATTTCCTGATCACGTCCAGTCACACACTGCCGTGGAATAAACCCGCACCCTCCTCTTGGAAATGACCAGAAGAAAGTCGGGCTTTATGGGCCTTTATGCCCGACACTGAAATTTAGGATCCAACTCCCTTTGGATGCCGGGTGACGGTTGAGAGCGGCGTTGCGTAGGAGGCGTGCTTGTCGCGCCACCGTTATTTGCAGACCCAATCTAACCCAAATCGTGAGGGGAACGGCCGTCCAGTTCCGCCGCTAAACCCGGATTCCGGTCTTCGATTTTTTCCATGATTTTTTGGAGATAAAACTTCTGCCGCTTACTCAGGTCACGCTTGACGTCCTTCAACGATTTCCCGGTTGAGGTCGCTTCAAAAAAAGCCGCTTTCTCCGCCAGCGCGCTAATCCAAGCGTCCTGCCGCTTGCTCTGGAAGATCAGCGAATCGATAATTTTGAGCAGGTGGTCATCAATGGATTTCGGCTTTTTCATGTCCATTCAAGCTGGGTGAAATTAGTGACTCAGGCAATGCCCCGCGTGAATAAAACACGTATTTTACGCGAGCTTACAGACCTGTCTCGCACTGCTCGGCTCCACCTGCCACGCTGACTGAATGTCTGACCCTCTTTGGATTTTGGGTGTCCGCCTCGCCGGCGGATTTCACTTCGTCACCCTCAGTCTCGCGTGCTTCACGCCCATCCCGCCGGACTGGGATAGAAATCTCGCGAAGCTTCCCCCCATCCACCGCCGGTTTGCTATCGCGCAAAATTTTTCCATCGGCGCTACGATCGCGGTTCTGGGCCTTTTCTCACTTTGCTTTGCCGGCGAACTGATCAGTGGAGCGCCGCTCGCCCGCGCCCTATGTGGCGCCACGGCACTCTTCTGGGGTGGACGCGCCGGCGTGCTTCCATGGCTAGGCGTGCGCCCGACCTTAACCACTCCCTTTCTCCGTCTTGGCTACCGGCTTCTCATCACCGAATGCGTGACCTTCGCCACGGCGTACGCTTGGCTGGCACTGCGCTAATCCATCGCCGAACAACTGAGTGGGGAAACTAAACGCAGTGGGATCAACTTGCGGCAGGCTTTCGCACCTACTCTAATTTCTCAGCACTCGCCCATTCCGGCCGGTGCCGCGTCACGTAGCGCTTCGCCTCCACCAACACGGCACGCACGAGCGGGGTCGGCTCGCCGCACCACAACGCCGCGATCTCCAGCGACTCAAAATCAGGCAGGGGCAGCACGCGCACCGACGGATGCCGCACCACTTCGGCCGCGTTTACACTCAGGCCAATGCCGTAGCCGTTCGCGACGTAGCGCGTCACCAAATCCATCGAGCTCGCCTCAATTGACTGTGGCCAGTCTACTTTGCGCTGCTGCAAACCGCGCCGGAAAAGCTGCGTCATCGCCTCCGTCTGCGGCAGACAAATGAGCGGTTCCTCAATCTCGCCCCGCACCCACAGTTCCGCAGCAGATTTAATTTTCGATTTCTTGTGTACCAGCAACACGAGCGGCAACCGCAGCAGCCGCGCACAGCGAATGCGCCCGGGCGGTTTGCGGTCGAGTGGCGTGATCGCGAGGTCGACTTCGCGTTCAATCAGCCATTTTTCCATTTCCGGCTGAAACCCCGAACGCAACACGAGCTTCAATTGCGGCTCTTGCGTGCGCAGTCGCTCGACCACGGCCGGCAAATAATCGCGCAGGACCAACTCCGATGCGGCGATCCGCAGATGCGGTATCGATTTCTGGCGAAGTCGGGCGGCCACCGGAGCCAGATTTTCGAAAAACGGTTGGGCAAACGCAAACAGCTCATCGCCTTCGCGCGTCAGCTTGAACGGCGTGCGCTCGAATAGTTTCACGCCGAGATCTTCCTCGAGCAGCAAGATCTGGCTGCTCACCGCCGGCTGTTGAATGCCATAAGGCATATTGCGCACCGCACGACTGATGCCCCCGTGTTTTGCGACATAATAGAACAACTCCAAGTGATGAATGTTCATGAGGTGGCGCAACGTTGCCCCATTGCCCACCTCGGACGCAACGCCGTTCCCATTGGTGCAACCGATACCCCGCATTTAGTTTATCGATTAACGTCCCGGCTGCCACTTCAGCTATACTGTTGAGATGGAAACCCGCTTTCTCCGTCACCAACGACCATTTTTACTGATCACCCAACGCCTTATCCTATTGCCGGAGGCATTTTGCTATCGCGCACAAGATACTCCTCCCTTCCTCTCTCGCCGCACGCCTTCGCGGCTCGCTTCCGCCGGAATTTCCCCACGATGAAATCAAACCGTAACTACCCGCTCCTGCTTGCCGGCCAGTTTCTTGGCGCACTGGGGGACAACGCCATTCTCGCCGTCATCGTCGGCCAGCTGACCTACCTGCAGCAATCGGGCGCGATCACCGCCACCGAGTTACGCACACGCAACACGATCTACACGAGCCTGCTCTTCGTGCCATACGTCTTGCTCGCACCACTCGCGGGCTACCTCAATGATCGTTACGCAAAAACCAATTGGTTGATCGGCGGCAACGCGCTCAAATTAGCCGGCACTGCGATCTGCGCACTCAGCGTATGGTATGGTTCCACCTGGCAAGGGATCGGTTATTTGATCGTCGGCATCGGTGCGTGCTTCTACGGCCCGGCCAAGTATGGCATTCTCCCTGAAATCCTCCCGCGCGAACGGCTCGTCAAAGCCAATGGCACCGTGGAACTCCTCACGCTCGTCGCCATTCTCGGCGGCGCAATCGCGGGATCCGTTATGGCCGACGCCTTTAAAGGCCGCGTGCTCATTTCTTTTTATATCGTCGGAGGTATCTTCACTGCTGCGCTACTCTTCAATTTATTCATGACGCCGACCGCGCACAAACCTGAGGTGCGGCTTTCCTCCAGCGTGAGTGAGTTCGGCCAGCACCTCCGTAATTTATTGTCCTCGGCCCGGCTGTGTCGCGTGCTCATCGGCACGGCACTTTTCTGGGTGTGTGGCGCGGCGATAAAAATCAATTTCCAGCCCTGGGGCCTCGAAGTGCTGCACTTGCCGGACAACACCCAAATTTCCCTGCTCGGTCTCTGGCTCAGTGTCGGCGTCATGGGTGGCAGTATTCTCGCGGGCCAACTCCATAAAGTCGGCGACCTGCGGAAGACCCAGCTCTACGGCTTTCTCCTCGCCGGGATGCTTGCCCTGCTCGCCTCAGTCAATACCTTCCATTTTTGGCGGATGCCCGTCGTGCACGCGGGACCACTCCTACTCGTCGTCCCAGTGGTCTTGCTCCTCATCGCCACGGGCGTGACCGCCGGACTTTTTCTCATCCCGCTCAACGCCGCCTTGCAGTCCGAATCAGACGAAACCAAGCTCGGAAAAACCATCGCGGTGCAGAACTTGGGCGACAATCTCGGCATGTGCCTCGCGGGCGCATACGTCTTCGGCAGCGTCAAAGCCGGGCTCAGTTCCAGTGGCGTTTTCCTCGGCCTCGCCCTCGTCGTTACATCCCTCGTCGCGCTGATGCATCTCACCCGGAAGAAATCCATTAATTGATTTTAAACTCTGTTTCATGAAATTTCTTCTGCACCTGCTCGCCCGTCTTTGTTTTCGTTTCCGTGCTTACCAGACCGACGCGCTCTCGACTCCGGGACCCGTGCTGCTCGTGCCGAACCACGTCTCGTGGCTCGACTGGCTTTTCCTCGGCATCGTGCTCGACGAGGATTGGAAATTTGTCACCTCCAGCGCGACGGCTAACTCCCATTGGATTCTGCGCAAAATGATGGTGAACCGCCGCACGTTTCCCGTCGACAACTCCTCGCCCTACGCCGTACGCGACATGGCGGAGTACCTGCAAAAAGGCGGTCGCCTCGTGCTATTTGCCGAAGGCCGCAGTACTCGCACCGGCAGTCTCATGAAGGTGTTCGATGGCCCCGGTTTTCTGATCCGCAACACCAACGCAAAAGTGATCACCTGCTACCTGCGCGGTGCCAGTCGCGTCCGTTTCATTCGTCATGGCGGATGGAAAAAATGGTTCCCGCGTGTCACCGCCCACTTCAGCGCCGCCTTAACTGCGCCCACTTTCGAAAACGTCTCGAATACCGTCGCCCGGCAAAAAGTCACTGGCTGGCTGCGGGATCAAATGATCCTGCAACAATTCGAAACTGAAATGGAATTCGGTCCGCAAAATATCCTCGCCGCCATCGCCGAGACCGCCGCCAACATCCCCAAGCGCATCGCCCTGGAAGATGTCTCATTGAAGGAACTGAGTTACCGCCGACTGATGGTCGGGACCGATGTGCTCGCGAGCGAATGGCGACAGAGACTCGGCCCGATTTCTGGTGAACATATCGGTGTCTTGCTCCCCAACGTGAACAGTCTGCCGCTGACGCTGCTCAGTCTGTGGTCGGTGCGGAAAGTTCCGGCCATGCTGAACTTCTCCACGGGCATGCCCGTCATGTTGCTTTGCGTGCAGCTCGCCGGGCTAAAACATATTATAACCTCCCGGCAATTCGTGGAAAAGGCGCGACTCAATCTCGCGATCCTCGAAGAGGCCGGCATCAAAATCATCTACCTCGAAGACGTCAGCCCGCAGATTTCCGGGATCACAAAGTTTACTGCGCTCCTCCGACACACGCTTTCCACCGGCACAGGATTGCGCGATTCGCCACTCCGGCCGACCGACACCGCAGTGGTAATTTTCACGAGCGGCTCCGAAGGCGTGCCAAAGGGCGTCGAGCTCACCCACCGCAATCTTTTGGCCAACGTACGCCAGGCCATCGCGGTCATGGATGTGACCGACGAAGATCGGTTCTTCAACGCACTCCCTCTCTTCCACAGCTTTGGCCTTCTGGGCGGTACACTGTTCCCGCTCATCCGCGGCTGTTACACGTTCCTCTATCCCTCGCCGCTACATTATCGGGTCGTGCCCATCCTCATCTACGACCGCGCCTGCACAGTGTTGATGGGTACGAATACGTTTCTCAACGGCTACGCCCGCAAAGCCCACGCGTACGATTTCACCTCGTTACGCTATCTCATCGCCGGTGCGGAAAAAGTTCAGACCGCGACGCTGGATACGTGGGCCCGCAAATTCGGTATTCGTATCCTCGAAGGTTACGGTGCTACCGAATGTAGCCCGCTGATCAGCCTGAATACGCGCATGGAGCCCTCCGTTGGATCGGCTGGGCGACTCGTGCCGGGCATGGATTACCGATTGGAATCTGTGCCGGGCGTCGAGGAAGGCGGACGTTTTTTTGTTCGCGGCCCAAACGTGATGAAGGGTTATCTGAATCAGGAAGCTAACGAAAAATTCAAAGAGCTCGAAGGCTGGTACGACACGGGCGACATCGTCCACGTCGATCCCGACGGCTACCTCCATATCCGCGGCCGCATGAAACGTTTCGCCAAAGTCAGCGGCGAAATGGTTAGTCTCACGGCGGTCGAAGATGCGCTCGCGGGCGCATTTCCGATCTTCGGTCTGCGCTGTGCCGTCGCCGTGATCGCCCAGCCCGATGAAGAAAAAGGCGAAAAACTAATCGCGGTAACCAACGAACCGCGCCTGCAACTCGCCGAGATCCGTGCCGCCATCAAAGCGAAAGGGCTGAGCAATCTCTGCGCTCCACGCGAAATCAAAGTCGTCAATTCCATCCCCAAACTCGGCACAGGTAAAACGAATCACCGCGAGCTGGAGAAGATGATCCTCAGCCAAGAGTCGAAGGCGTAGACGAGACTGACCTCCCGCACCACACCGCTCTTTTCCATGAGAAACTCATTGAATTCGCGACGATCAAGCGTGTTTTCTCCCTCAGCCGCTCAGACGCTTTTCGCCCTGCTTTTCTTCGCGGTGTCTCCGCTCCGGGCGGAGGAGTGGCGTTTGATTTATGCGGTGACGCACGAACAGTCGGTAAACGATTCGCCCACTTCCGCTGCACCCCCGAGCGAGAAATCCGCCTCGACCCTCACGCTCACCCTCGGTCTATCGCTGCTTACGGTCGACGATGGCCAAAATGAAAGAATCTATGACTTCGCTCACCGGCGCTTTCTCCAGCTAAATTCAGCCAAGCGTGACTACCGCGATTGGTCCCTCTATTCCAACCTCGGAGCACGCATCAACGAACTTCAAAATCGCTTTGCCATTCACGCCGGCTTCCGCGCATTGAACCAAGTCCCGCAAGATACTTTCGGCCGCTACGACAATGAAACTAACCTTGGCCTCGAACTCCCCGGCATGACACCGGCCGAACCGGAACCAACGATTGAACGCAAGGACTTGACCGGAGGCGGATGGGAATTCTGGCACGACGGAACAAGTGACGTCCAATACATTCCGGCAAAGGGGTCATTGCCGGCGGCATTTTATCCACGGTTCGCCTCTTTCCTGACCTACGAATGCAATCTGCACCCCACAATTCGACGGCAACTCGTCACCGCCGGAGAAATACCCCAATTGCTCGTGACCCGCTCGCGACTGGGCAATCAAGTGAACCTCACCACCTACCGCCTGCGATCCGTGGAATTGAGCGGAAGTGATCGCGCCATTCTACCCGTCAACTTTAAACCGGCTCCGCCTCAAGGGGAATGGTCTGCACCTGTCTTTCAGGCGATCGCGCTCATCCACGAGGAAGGTCACACCACCCATCGCTCCACCCGCGCCGAGACCGAGCACTTCGTGAAAGAGGCCATCGCCCAGCACCGCCCGCTTGATGCTTACCTGGCTTTACTCGAATATCGGCTCCAAAGCGGTGAGAGACACGCCAACGATTTCCTCCCGTATCAGCGGGAATTTGATCAGGATAATCAGTATCGGCGGTACATCGCGAGTTCCGATCAATCCAACAAGGAAGCTTGCCGCAAAAGCCTCGCCTCCTGCGACTCGATCGACCGGACCGGACTCCAAAAAGCCTACATGCTCGATCTTCACCGCGCCGACCTGTTGCAAGCCTTGGGGCGGGGACGCGGAGACCTAACCACTGCGGCTGGACAACCGCAACAAACCATGACTGCCGAAAAACTGTTTCTCACCGTGCTCACCGCAAACCCTTTTCTCGCCGGCGCCTACCACGATCTCGGCGCACTGTATGATCAAACCTTTCGAAGCGAGATGGCCTGGCTCTGTTTCGACACGGGCCGCCAGCTCTCTCCGGATCATTTTTTATTCAAAGACATCACGAGCTTGGAACAACGATTCGAACACGACTTCCCGGATTTTTTCTAAACGGGGGCTTCATGAAATCGTCGAACAACGAATTCATCCGACGGCAATTCAGCTCGGAGAGCGATCATCAAGGACGCATCCAGTAACTCGCGCGAGGTACGCCGTCGAAACCAAACCCGTGCGCATCGTGCTCACGCCGATCATCGCCGCTCTTGCGGGCCGATGATCACTCCATTTTAAAAGTCCCTCCATCAAATCCCCGCATCCGTACTCAACGGCATGTAACCGGCCCGCATGCTCTCCGGCATAAAAAATCTGCGCCCACATTATTTAGTATCCGTGTTTTTTTGATAAATTACAGCGGGCAATAGAGCTGAAGCACCGAAGAATACGGGATTTATCGGGCGTGCGGCCAATAAGACTGGCAACACGCCCTCTAAATCCGACCGAGCGTGAACGACTCAGTGATCTCGGCCACAATGCGGCTGATCAGGCACGGTGATCGTGGCGTCAATCGAACCGAAACTGACGTTGGTCGCCTGATCGACAATGCGTTGATCCGTGAGCGTACCACTGGCCCCCTTGAAGCGACCGGTGCCGCCCGTAATCGTGCATGATTCGACAATCGCGACATTGTTTGTCCCGGAGATTTGCGTCCCCTGCCCGATCACCGTTCCCGATAATTTGTCGCCGGACATGGTTTCTAGCACGAAGGTACCTACACTGATTTTGGCGGGCAGACTCAAATTTTCATCAATGGTCAGGATGTAGTGGCCGAGGAGCGCAGCGCAGCCCGTACCTTCGAGCTGCACCCGCACCAACGCCGGTGGCATATTCGGAGCGGGTGGCGGCACCAACACCGTATGGTCTTCCTTCGTGTCGATCAAAGCTTCGACATGGAGATCTTTCGCGGTGGCGGTGGAAGCGAACGCGGTGGCAATTAACATGACTGCCAGAGGCAGCATGGTGGTGAATTTCAAACGTGTTTTCATGGGTGGATGTATTTTGCGTGGAGGCGGCTCGACAGGCAGACTGCGCGTCGTGGCCGCAATGCACGACGTCACTCCTCGCCAAAGTTTGGTGAATCGCGAGGCGGCGGGGCCCAACGGCTCATCCGCCTTCCCAAGCGCTCGGATTGCACGTGGACACAGATTCACAGAGAGCGCTAAACTGTCGACCGATTGAGATGAAAACCCTGTTGCCACACTGCTTCGCATTGCTCGCGCTGGTTCTGCTCGGCGGAAGTACGGCGCGCGCTGACGAGACAACCAGCCCCTCATCCGTTCAGGCCGAGACCATGTCCGTCGAGGCCAAAGCACGGCGGCCCGACATTGCATTCGGGGTCGACCGCTACAACTGGCGCATCCACACTGGTGACGATGTGCGCTGGGCCCGGCCGGATTGGGACGATCAAACATGGCAGCCCATCGGCAGCATGTTCGATACGCCGGCCCACCAGGGAATATTCTGGCTGCGGTTCCGGGTTCATGCCCCGAATCCTGCTGACCGGGTGCCAAATGGCGCGTGGATCTCTGGCCGGATCGCCTACGAGCTGTATTGGGATGGCGTGCTGATGGTGCGCAACGGTGTTCCCGCCAATCGCTACGAAGATGAAGTGCCCGGGCGGCTCGACGTCATCCCGACTTTTCCAGAAAGCCTCACCGGCCCGGGTGAACATGTGGTGGCCATGCGCATTTCCAGTTACCGCTGCGGCGCCACAGACAACAAATCCGGGTTTGTTTTCTTTATGAACGATCCGCGGGTGGTGCAATCCTGGCAGATGCGGAACGCTCTCCTGCCGACCCTCGCCGCTGGCGCCATGTTCATTCTCACAATCGTGTGCGGATTAATCTGGTTCTTCGCCGCGCGTCGCACCGCGTTACTCTGCGTGGCCTTAATGAGCCTGTGCGCGACGATCACCCAGGCGCTTCTTTCCCTGCGCTGGTTCTACAATTATCCGGCGGACTGGGCTCACCCCTTGGAAACCGCGCAATCATACATTCACGGCCTAATGGCGTGGTGGTTCGTGGCCTTTGTCGTCACTCATTTTGCCGTACCGTATCGCCGCTGGATTTTAACGGGGCTCGTCCCTTTGCTCGGGTCCGTCTACTGGATTCAATACCGGCCGGGCGATCTGAAAATCGCCTCGGTGATCGTCGTAGCCTACACCACGGCCATTGGGCCTTTGCTCTGGGCGGCAAGGCATCGTCGCCCCGGCGCGTGGCTCGTCACCCTTGGCGTCGCCACGAGCGCGATTTGGATTTTGATCAATCCCTGGCTCTACACGTGGACCGGATTTTTCCCGCGCTTTCTGCCGGCACTCCTCGGAGTGACCACCGCCATCGCCCTCCAAATTCGCGTGGAGCGGCGCGAGGCGCAGCAGATGCGATTGACCGCCGCGCGACTGGAAATCGAACTGCTGAAGAAAAGCCTGCAGCCCCACTTCCTCATGAACACGCTCACCGCCCTCATGGAAGTCATCGAGCAAAGCCCGGCCGACGCGGTGAAGTTGATCGACGATCTCGCCGGTGTTTTCCGCCTGCTCGCCGCGATGTCGGCGGAAAAGACGGTCACCCTTGAGCGGGAGATCGAACTCTGTCGCGCGCATCTGCGGGTAATGAGCAAACGCTCCGGCCGCGATTGCCAGCTCGAAGTCGCACCGTACGACAGCACCGCCCGCATTCCACCGGCGCTGTTTCTCACCCTGATTGAAAACAGTTTCTCGCACCAACACCCGGTCAACAGTCCGGTCATTTTTCAACTACGTTCCGCCACCCTTGAAAAGGGCGGGGTACGCCACACCTTTCACTCGCCCGGTGAAATCCAACACAACCAAACGCGCCCCCCTGGCGGCACTGGCTTACGCTACATCAAGGCCCGCTTGGAGGAAAGCACGCCCGGGCGCTGGAGCTTCGCCCACCACTCCTGTACAACCGGGTGGGAAACCGTCATCGAAATCGGACCACCGGTGTCCATCCCGCTCCCATGAACCCGCCAAGAAACCGAAATCGAGACGCAACCGCCCACGCGAAACGGAGGCAGCAATGCGCCTCTTGATCGTCGAGGATGAACCGTTGGTCGCTCAGCGCGTGGAGCGCCTGTGCCGGATGATTCTAAAGGACAAAATTGAAACCGTCCGTGTCGCCGCAACCTTCGACACGGCTGATGCTGCCTTGGATCAACACCCCATCGACCTTCTTCTACTCGATCTTAATCTCCACGGGCGCGACGGCATGGAGTTGCTGCAAGCCAGTATCGCGGCCTCCTTTCACACCATCATCATCTCCGCCAATACCGAGCACGCCCTGCGCGCCTTCGAGTACGGCGTCATCGATTTTGTCCCCAAGCCTTTCACTCAGGAACGACTCGCTCTCGCTCTTGCGCGCGTGACAGATGACACCGGTCACTCTGCACAGGCGGCGAAATTTCTCGCCATCAAGAAACACGGGCGGATCGAGATCGTGGCGATTGCCGACGTGGTTTATATCCAGGCCGCGCACAACTATTCGGAGCTGGTGTTGAAAAACGGCCGGCGCGAGCTGCATGACAAACCGCTGGAGCGGCTCACGGCGATTTTGCCCGGCGGCTTTGAGCGGATTCACAAAAGCTACGCGGTCCGCCTGGTTGATATCAGCGCCATTCACGCGCAAGAGGGCAGCCACTATGAAGCCGAATTAAGAACCGGCGAGCGCCTGCCGGTCGGCCGTACCCGTTACAAGGAACTGCGGGCCCGGCTAACTCTCACTGCGCCACCAACCCCGCCCAAGGGCTGAAGAATTTTCGCCCACCGCAAATCCTGGGCACGAGTCCGGAAGTTCACTCCCCTGATTTCACCGGAACCCGGCTTGCTTCGACGGTTTTCAAATATTCGGTGGAATTCGACACCGATCCAAATCGTTTTTCAATGAGGTACAGCGACGCGGCGTAATTGCTCCGGGGAAACTCCGCTCCGCACGGTTCCGCCGTACAATCAGCCAGCAACACACAGGAGTAATCGCGAAAAAAGGCATCCCGAATGGTTGATTCCACACACACACTGGTGGTGCAACCGGTGAAAATGAGCCGCTTGATACCCAGTTTTTTAAGCGCGCTATCCAGCTCGGTTTCAAAGAAACCACTGTACCGGCGTTTGTAGATCTGAATGTCTTCAGGCTGAGGCTTCAGCTCGGAGAGGATTTCCGTATTCCAAGTGTCGCGAACCAACACAGGGTGACTTTGACCGTCGGGCCCGCGCTTAGTCACTCCGACATCCGCCATCTTTAGATAGATGATGGGAGTGCCGATCTTGCGTGCTGCCGCCAACACCCGGGCGGTCGGAGCCACCGCTTTTTGAATTTCTGTCATGTCGAGTCCCATGAGATCGAACAGGCCGCCCGCAGAACCAAAATCATTTTGCATATCAACCACGATCACTGCGGTCTTCCTCAAATCGAGGGTGACGGGAGCGGGCTGGGCCGATAACACAGCGGCGAGAGGCGAGGAACTGGCCGAAATTCCGGGAGCGACGTCCGTTTGACCTTTGAGCAAACTAGGGAAACGCTGATTTAATCTGATCATGATCGGAGACCGAGGGGAGACAGGCATGTGGG
>JANYFP010000425.1 GCA_025362555.1 Verrucomicrobiota bacterium | reverse complement strand
ACACTGATCAACATCGCGAGTCGTCACCCGACGACCGTCTGGCGCCTTCAGCGTGTCAGGCGCGCGGCCGTGGAGAATATAGGTCGTGCCGCCACCGGACTCGCCCGCGGTCGAGCGACGTTCCACGAGATCGCCGATCCGATAGTTCAACAGCGGCATGTAATCGTTGCTGAGCGTCGACACGACGAGCTCACCGATCCCGCGAGCATCTTCGTTGATGACATCCAGATGTGCGACCGGCTTGCTTGCCACCATCCCTCCGGCACTTTGCTCCATGATGAGATGACCGGTCTCCGTCGATCCGTAGAGATTATAGACCGGCACGCCGAACGCGCGCTCGAGAATCCGCTTATGCAGCACACTCGTGTACTCGTAGCTCGTGAGGATAAATTTCAGTTTCGGAAACTTAATCTTCCGCAACTCGCAGTGCAGCGCGAACACTGCGGCGTAAACCGGATCGGTATCAAAAAACACCGGCTCCCACGCCAGCGCCTCTTCCACCATCTGATCCAGATCGTCGGTGCTCAACAAAAACGGAAAGCGCGATAGACTCAAAACCCGCGTGTTGCCCAGCGTCCGGCGTTTGGCAGACGGTGTGCCATTGTAGGTGATGTCGCCGTTGCACGCTGGCGAAGAAATCGTCACGCGATGGGCCCCGGGATTTTCCGCGAGGACTTGCGCCACGTGCGCGTTGAGCGACAAAGCCCATGCTTCCTGACGCGCCCACCAGCCGTATTCAAGCAGCAGATCCGCCCGGTTATCCGTCGTGCCAGCCGTGTGTTCGATCTCGACGATTTTTTTCGCCACGAGCTCGTCGAGCGATTGACCGGCGCGAAGAAAATTATTTGGGAAATCTTTTTTGATGTCCTGCTTGTTAATGAACGGGAGCGCGCCAAGCAGCTCAGACCACGTTGAGTTGTCGTTCGCTTTGGCCGCCGATTGGTAAAGCGGCACCGCCCGAACGTATTCGCGCAGCGTCTCGTCGGGGTTTCTCAAGGCGGTGGGTTGATCGTCGATTTGTATCACGGTAATTTCTTCTTTGGTTGTTATCACACCGCCTGGGCGACGAGCTTGGAATTTCGGAATCGGGCCGCGACTCGCGGAGAAGCCGCCGCACGTAATTCAGCCACCACGCGCGGAAGATGACTCATCAGGTAGGCGACATCTTCTTCTGATGTTTCGTAATCGAGACTGAAGCGAATCGTGCTGCGCGCTTCCACCGGGCTCAGTCCCATCGCGGTTAAAACGTGCGACGGCGCCACGGAGCCGGTCGTGCAAGCCGAGCCGCTCGACGCACAGATGTTTAATTGATCCAGCATCATGAGGAGCGCTTCCGCTTCAACCCCCGCGAACGCGATGCTCGTGGTGTTGGGCAGACGCGGCTCTTTGGCCCCGTTGCGCGCGGTGTGCGGGATCTTGGCGAAAATTTCGCTTTCGAGATTATCCCGCAGAGCCGCGAGTTTCCGCTGCGACTGAACCGTGACCGCGTGGGCGAGCTCGGCGGCGCGGCCAAAGGCCACCATGTAAGGGACATTTTCCGTGCCGCCGCGGTGGCCTTCCTCTTGATGTCCGCCCACGATCAGCGCGCGGAACGGGGTGCCCTTGCGAACGTAGAGCAGGCCGACTCCTTTTGGACCGTGAAGCTTATGCGCAGAAAGCGAAAGCAAGTCGACGCCGAGCTCATTGACATCGAGCTTCAATTTGCCGGGCACTTGCACGGCGTCCGTGTGAATGAGAATCCCACGCTGGCGGCAAATGGCCGCGATCTCGCGAATGGGAAATAGGACGCCGGTTTCATTGTTCGCCCACATCATCGAAACCACCGCCGTCTCTGGCCGAAGCGATTGTTCAAATAATTTGAGGTCGAGCGAGCCGTCACGGTTCACCGGAAGATAAGTTACCTCGTAACCTCGCTCCTCCAAGGCCGCACAGCAGTTTTTGGTCGCCGAGTGTTCGACCGCCGTAGTCACGATATGCCGCTTGGTCGGTTGAGAATAAAGGCAGCTCGTGATCGCGGTATTAATGCTCTCCGTCCCGCAGCTCGTGAAAATAACCTCGGCGGAATCAGCGCCGATGAGGGCAGCAACGGACTCTCGCGCTGCTTCGATCGGGCCGACGAGTTTTTTGCCCAACCGATAGGGACTCGAAGGATTGCCCCAATTTTCAGTGAGATACGGCAGCATCGCTTGCACGACCTCGGGGGCGACGCTCGTGGTGGCATTGCTGTCAAAATAGATGGTCTTGGACTTGGACATGGCGGAAGCCTGGTTGACGCCCGGGAACGTGGGCTGACTGGAAATTAAATGAAGGCTTCAAGCGATCAACAATTCTCGTGATTGCAAACTGCTCCGATCAAAAAACTAGCCCGGTCTCAATCGGGTGGAGCGAGTTGACCCCAACCTGCGTCCTTGCTCTTTCGGGCTGTAGGAGGGGCTTTATGCCCCGATTCGAAATATTCGTCCACCTCGTGATTTTCAAATCGGGGCATAATATCAACGGTGATTAAAATTTAGACCATTGACGGACAGTTAAGTGGTAGGGGCGATTGCTCTCAATCGCCTTCCGAATGCCGAGGGCACTTTCTGGCTGTAGGAGGGGCTTTACGCCCCGATTCAGGATAGCGGGACACCCTTGCTGGCTGCCTGCCAGCCCGGTGTTTGTCCTGACTGTCGCCAGGCAAATCGGGGCATAAAGCCCCTCCTACAGCTTCGGTCACCGGTTGGTTTGGCTCTCACCTCTCAGCCCTCAACTCTCAGCTCTCCCCCCACCTCTCACAGATGCTCTTCGTAAGTAATGTCGATCTTAGCGGCGAAGGCTTTTTTCTTGGCGGCACCTTGGAAGCGGATGCTGTGCGTGAGCTCGTCGTAGAGGTAACCGTCTTTGGGGTCCGGTAAAACCTCTACCCCATCGACCAACACGCGGAGACTCTTTTTATAAAAAGTCGCGGCGCCCGAAACCGGATCGAGTGCGACGGCGACCGTGTCGGCGATGCGATCACCGAGGGCGGCGAGCGGTCCTGAAAAATCACTCTCGATATTCAGCACGGTGCCGCCCGTGAGCTCGGCTGCGCGCCGGTGCGAGACATTGCTCGGCGACACCACCGCATGCATCTCGATTTTCCCGCGCTGGTTGCCCTTCGCGATGATGAACGGGCGCAACACCCAGTAATTAATGTAGCCGTCGAGCGTCTGGCGTTTTTCAGGATGGTGCGCGTTGTATTGGTTGAGCAGGTCGGGAAGTTTTCCGTCTTGGATCCACTCCGCGTCGCGGGTCCCGTCCTTATTATCCTTCCACACGGCCATGCGCGTCTCCTCTTCATCCATGAAGAAAACCACAATCGTGGTGGCATTGGGCCGCAGAAAGGTGTGCTGCTTGTTATAGTAACCCGCGACGAAATTATACACGGAAGTAAACGCCGTGCGGTTACTGTCGCCATTGGTGCCGACCTTCACGAGCTCGGCAAAAATGCCGTCGGGCGTCTTGGGCGTGACCCACGGCTGATCCATGATCGGGAGCGTCACGAGCATGCCATTACTGGCGACCCGCTTAGTCACCGATTTCGGACGGTCGCTGCGATCGAGCACCGGTTTGCCGGTCTGATCGAGTTGCACTGAGCGGACCTCTTTGAAATACGGTTGATCCTCGGCCCGCTGGCCCGGCTCCGCATTCACAAAGTCGGTGGTCAACACGCCGATGCGGTAGTCGAGATCGCGCTCGTGAAAAAGCTGCCGAAAGCGACTCAGATTGGCCGCGATCTGGCTCTGGTGCGCGGCCATCGAGGGCGAATTGTTGATGACGAAAACGAGGTCAACCTCGCGGCTGCGGGAGCGATCGACCACCACATGCTTCACGTTGCGGATCGGCTCAACTTGAACGGCAACAAAGCTGTCCATGCCGAGGTGCGAGTTGTTTTCATCGACTGTATAGTACCGGAAGTGGTCCTCGCCAATGAAACCCGGATTGGGCGCGTAAGTGAGCTGGCCGCTCGTGCGATCAAGCCTCACCGTGCCGTGTTGCGGTTTCGCCTTGTCGTCGAGCAAGTATGACACTTTCGGTTCAGCGAGGCCGACGCGGTCCTCCGGCTTCATGAAATCCTCGTGACTGGGAACCTTCTGCGTGACGGGAAAATTGGGCCGGGTCATGAGCGAGATCTCGTGGTCTTTCATGATGCGCTCGCGGGTGGCTTTGACCTCAACCTTCTGCAGTTCCAACACCTCGGGTTTCACGGTGATCACGACCGTATTCTTATAAACCAAACCCGTCGTCACATTGCGCACGCTGTAGCTGAAGGAGTCATCACCCGCGTAATCTGCCACTGACCGATACGCAAAAAAGCCGAGACTCGACGTCTTGTTGGCAAAGAAATCCGTGTCCTCGTCGCCGCCCGCCATGCCCACGCGACCATGCTGCGGCTCCGACGTAATGGTATAGACCAGCACGTTGCTGAGGTAGGTACTAAGAATTTCCTGAGCGACGGGAAGTTGTCCGTGCGCGCCCCCCTCCTGGGCCTCCAGTTCGATCGGTTTCGTCGATACAATTGGCTCTGCCTCGTTGAGTGCTGCGCTGCCCGCGCCCGCAACACCGCCCACAGCCGCAGGGGCGTCAGCAGCGAACGCCGGCGCCACAGCCAACATCAACCCAAACGACAAAACGCCCAGCCACCGACGGGCGTTAAATTTACAGCTCGAAGCAAAGGAAGTGATGCAATCCATAAGAATTGAGTCAGGCCGGACAGAGTTAGGTTCCGCCTAGATAGGGCAAAGAAAAAGACGTCCATTAAAGTACGCAACATAGTCACCCAAAGTCGATTTCGAGTCAATCGAACGGGAAATGCGTCGGAAGGAGAGGCTCAGCCAGAACCCCAAACGTTCTCCGGCTGCCGCAGCACCGAATGATTCGAATCCGGGGTAAAAGAAAGTTTCTGCCTCACGAGGCACGCCACTGGTTTGCCATCCTTGACCGCAGGAGAGAATTGCCATTTCGCCACAGCGGCAACAGCTGACGCCGCAAAACCCTCGTTCGTCGCTTTCACGGCGCGAATCTGGGTGGGTTTTCCCGAGGTATCGATGATGAATGCAACGTCCACGGAACCCTTAAGATTAAGTTTCGCTGCGCTCGCCGGAAAAGCCGGTGGGACGGCAACGGTCAACTTGGGTTTCGCGTCGGCATCCGCGGCCAAGACGTAATTTCCCACGAAAGAACCTGCATCGATTTTCTGAGCAACTTCAGAAGGAGCGAGCGCACATCCCGCGAAGCAGAGGAGGGGGAGAATAACTGTAAGGCTGGTCAATTTCATGAAATATGATTTTTAGTGGGCGAATAAACTGCCGTGTACAGAGCGGAATTATTATAGTCATTAAGCCGCATTCTCAACAGAAATGTCGGCATCAAAAAACCACGCTAGCGCACCAAATAACGAGCGCTTGGGGTCGAACTTCCAGCAGGGAACAGCTACTGCATCGCGATGGCATCGTCGCGGGAATGCTAGGCTGCTACTTATTTGTTATGCGAATATTCATCGGCTAATTCGTTTTCGCGCCGCTCGCGGCGTCGGCCACCGGGGCGGCGGGGGCAGCATCAAGCAGAGCCAAGAGTTCCCGCGCCATGCTCTTCGCGGGTTTTCGCGCAAAGGGCGACGAAAGAACCAGGTCGCAGATGGTTCTCGATTGTTTCAATCCCCCGCTGCGCCAGCGAGCGACGGCCAAGGCCATGAGCGCCTCGTCCGTGGGCGCATTCTGGTCGAGGGTGTGACAAATGCGGACAAGGATCTCGATCTTCTGCTTCTCGATCGTCGGGGCATACGCTTCTGCCCAGGCGAGCGTTTCATTGGCCGTCACATCGAGGGGTTCGATTTCCAGCGCCTTGTTGCACCACAGGTGAATCTCACCTGATTCATCGGCGAGTCGGGCCGCAAAAGAAGGTTTCGGCACCGCCTTGCGAAAGAGCAATTGCGCCGTGTTCGCATACACTTCCGGATTCGAAGTGCCTCCGGCAATCACAGCGCGCAGTTCGCGCTCCGCGCCTTCCTTTCGCTCCCGACGCTGACAGGCATCAGCGAGCAGCTCGCGCAACGAGTCGGTCTTCAATCCGCGCTCGAGCAGCGCGTCGAGCGAGATCTCACTGTCCTTGGTGCTCTGGTTGAGAATCTGACAAAGGACAAAGAGCTCACGCATTTCCGCGGGCGCTGGGTTACCTGAAGCAATCTCGAAGGCGAGCGCCGCCGGCGGAAACCGGATGTTGCCGGAAGAATAAGTCCCCCCGTCCAGCATCTTGTCGATCTGAGCCTGGAAGCTTTTCCAATCCTGTTGAAACAGATCCTTGAAGCTTTCTTCGGTCGGTTCATTGCCGGCCTCGAGGTACGAGTTCCAACCGAGCAAGCGCGGCAATGAGGCCGGATCTGAATTAGTCAGCAGGTAGTGCGCGAACACCGCGCACTGCCCCTCATACTGATCGTGCACAGCCCCGTCTTGAAAGAACTCGGGGGAATTGGCGGTGATGCTAAAAAACTTCGACCAATTCATCCAACCGTTTTTCTTGATGTAGTAGGTGTAGAAACTCTCCTTGCCGAGGTTGAGCGAGTCCTTGGTGAAAGTGACGGTACCGAAAAAACGCGCGATGCCGCGCCGAAACCACAACGGGCCGTCCAGATTCATGTTGATGGCTTCCTGGAGGCCCATCATCGACCAAACCGAGTCCAGGCCGTCCGCTTGCCAGTCATGCTGAACAATGATTAATTTCCGGCTGGAGCCGACGAGGGAGGTCGCAACCTGCCACTCGACATCGCCGCGACTCTTGATCTTGCCCCAGTCCGATCGGCCGGTCGGGAGGACGATAATCATGGGCGCAACCTTCAGGCTTTTCCGATGGAGAAAAAATTGCGCCGCCTGATGCACCATCTCCATCTGTTGCAGCAGAACCGTCGCCTCCTTCGTACTGGCGTCGGTATAGATCACGAAATGGGGGGAGCTGATCTTGAGCCAGTGTTCGAACTTCAGACTGCGGGCCGTCACTTCGAACGGCGACAGTTGCAAAGCCGGAGCGGCGGCTTCGGCCGCAGTGGGTGCGTCGGTTTTTTTCTTCGCGGCAGACGCGTCTGGGGCGAGCCCGGCGGCTGCGAGCAGGCAGAAAAGGAAAGCGCACGCGAATGAACGGGATAAAGTCATGAGTTGGGGAGTTGAAATCAAAGGTCAGCCGGCAGAGCCACGGAGGGCCGTTTCAAGGTCGGGGTATCGGGTGGTGGGAGGATGGTCTGGGTCGGAACTTTTGCCGAAGCCTGAACGACGGCGGGATAGTCCGCCCCCAACCTCGCGCGTAACACGGTGGAGGCTTGGGTTTCCAACGCGTCGAGGGGCAAAGTGTCCAGAAAATCGAGCATCGTCATCGCGTCCTCCGGCTTGCCCAGACGCAGCATAATCCGCGACAGGCCGATCAGCGCGCGTTTCTTGTCCGCCATGGCGGGAAGATGGGCAATGATCAGGTTGATATTTTTCGCGTCGGGAATCTCCGCGAATGCTTCCACCCGCGCCAGCATGCC
>JANYFP010000403.1 GCA_025362555.1 Verrucomicrobiota bacterium | reverse complement strand
TGTAGCGGCATCGATGCCGAGCACGCGTGCTGCTTCCTCCAGTGTTGCCGTGCGCGTTGTGACCAGGCGGACGTGCACCTGCTCGATCGCCTCCAGCGGGACTAGTGCGCCGAGCGCAATCTCCGGTCCGCCATTGCCCGGAACGGCCAACTCGCTCGGCAGATCATCCAGCTCTACCTTGTTTCCACGGGAAAGAATGACCGCGCGCTCGACTGAATTCCGCAATTCACGGAGGTTACCCGGCCAAGGATGCCGTCGGATCGCAGCCCAGGCTTCCGGAGCGAAATCCTTCACGTCACCGCCCGATTCTTCCGCAAAGAAACGCAGAAAATCCCGGGCATGGCGCTCGAGATCGCGCGGTCGGGTTCGCAAGGAGGGTACCGTGACACTAATGACATTAAGCCGATAGAAAAGATCTTCGCGAAAGGTCCCGCTCTTAACCGCCGCGGCAAGATCGCGATTAGTGGCGGCGATCACTCGTACGTCGGCCAGTCGGGTTTTGGTGTCGCCCACCCGCTCGTACGACCGCTCCTGCAGGAGTCGAAGAAGTTTGGGCTGTAACTCCGCTGGCAGTTCGCCAATTTCGTCGAGAAACAATGTGCCGCCGCGTGCGGCTTCCACTTTTCCCCAGGTGTCTTTCATTGCGCCGGTGAACGCGCCCTTCACATGGCCAAAAAGTTCGCTCTCCAATAACTCACGCGAGAGACTCGGGCAACTGACCGTGACGAAAGGCCCCGTGGCCAGCTGACTGCATTGATGAATATGGCGCGCTAGCGCGCTTTTGCCGGTGCCATTTTCGCCAAGAATCAGGATCGTTGCCCGGCTCACTGCCGCGCGTTCGACCACCGAAATCAAACTGGTCATCTCCGGATCTTCGGAAGTGAAATCAAGCGCCGGTTGCGTCTGGGCAACCTGCTCCTCGAGTTCGTCCACCCGTTGCCGCAACCGGCGCGACTTCTCCACGCGAGTGAGCAGCTGCCGCAATTGTTCGGGAGTAAAAGGTTTTTCCAAATAATCTTGGGCGCCACGTCGCATCGCCTCGACCGCAGTTTCGATGCTGGCGTGAGCCGTACAGATCACCACAGGCAGTCGAGGGGAGATTTTTTGCAGTCGGGCGAGATAGTCGAGCCCATCGGATTCACTCTCCATGCGCAGGTCGAGCATCACGAGGTCATAATGTTCCTCTTGCAATTTTAGAAGTGCGACCTGGCCACTATCGGCGGTTTCAGCTTCATGGCCTTCCGCCCGAACCGCCTGCGCGGAGGTGAGTCTGATACTGCGTTGATCGTCAACAATGAGAATTCGCATGGAGAGTACAGGGAATGACCAGCAGTCCCGGTGGAGGTGGCATAGTCAATTACGATGCCGCCTGCTTTTTTGCAGACAAGGCCGAAGCCGGCGACCGGTAAATTTCGCGACGAATCAAAGGGTTTGCAGGTTGCGGCGAACTGCGGTGCGGATCTTGCAAAATGCTAGATGCCGGCCCGCCTGAAAATGGCGTATGATTTCTTATCCCGTTTTCCGGTAATGAATTGCTTTTTCTCCAAAGAGTTCGGCACGGCGCTGGCAATAGAAAGTGATCAATCCTGCCACGGCAATCGGGCCAAATCAGGTCTCGCAACTTAAACCCTCAATCCATCGATCCTCATGAAATCCTCCTATGACATCTCGTTTCGCTGCCGCCGCACCGGGCTTGCACTGGCGCTGGCGGTTTTTGCACCCGCCCTCTTCGCCGACAACGCGACCGATACGACTGCCGCGAAGATCGAGGACTATCGTTCCAATAATACCGAAATGAACAAAGCCGAGGTCAAAGCCGCGCTCGCGCAGATTGATGCGGAGCTCAAGCAACTCGACGAAATGGCGGACGCTGCGCCAACCGCCCAAGAGAAAGCCGACGCGAAGCTGTGTTATCAACTCCTTAAAGAGCGCCGCAACGAGCTTAAGAAAGACTTTAACCGCGCTCGTTACGAGGCATTCAAGTCTGAGTTGAAGGCGGAGAAGGATAAGGTGTCAGCTTGGGCCGAGCAGGTATTTTCGACCAAGCCGGCTGCCGCGTCCGCGACGACTGCCGCGGCCGAAACAACTGCGGATAAAATCGCCGAGTATCGGGCTGATTCCTCAGCGCTTAACAAGGCCGAGGTTAAGGCGTCACTGGAACGTCTGGATGCCGACATTGATCTGCTCGAAGCCAAGATCGAGAGTGTTTCCGATCCGGTGCGCAAAGAAGAGCTGAAGGCGCATTTGAAAGCACTCAAAGAACGGCGCAGTGAATTGAACAGTGATTTCCGCAAGGCCCGTTACGACGCGGTCGTGGCCGACGTGAAGGCGGAATGGAACAAGGTCGTTCACTAAGAAGAGTCGCGCGGTTGATGCCGGCGGTCACCGCCGGCTCGCACCACTCGCAACAAACCTCATCCCATCCACTGCCATGTTACGCTGGTCTTTTACTTTTCTCCTCATCGGCCTCATCGCAGGCCTGCTCGGATTCACCGGCGTTGCAGGCACCGCCGTCGGTATTGCCAAGACCCTGTTCGTCTTGTTTCTCGCGCTCTTCGCCGTGTGTTTGATTCTCGGAATATTCGCCACCAAGAATGTTGGCAGGTGATTTTTTTGATTATTTCTTATCGTCATTTTAAAACTCAAAATTTGTTACTACCATGTCCTCTATTTCCTCCCTCCATGCTCTGTTGATCGATGAACTCAAAGATCTGTACCACGCTGAGAATCAGCTCATCAAGGCACTGCCAAAAATGGCGAGTGCCGCGACGAATTCCGAGTTAAAAGCAGGGTTTTCCGATCATCTTGAGCAGACGCGAGACCATGTGGAGAGACTCGCTCAGGCGATGGAAATCCTCGGCATTAAAGTGCAAGGGAAAACCTGTCATGCGATGATGGGTTTGGTCGAGGAAGGAGTAGAAGCGATCGAGCTTGAAGCGCCGGCGGTGTTGCGCGATGCAGCACTCATCGGGGCGGCACAGCGGGTCGAACATTATGAGATGGCGGCCTACGGCACCGCGCGCGCATTTGCGCGAGCACTCGGGGAAAGTGACGTGGTCGATCTCTTGCAGGCGACGCTTGACGAGGAAGGTGAAACCAACAAGCAGCTCACTGAAATTTCTGATGTCGTAAATGCGGAGGCATTGAGCGCCGGTGATCAAATCAGCGCGAATGGAAAAACAAAGCGGTAACCGTTTAACTTCCTCCCAGAAAAACCATGGCTGCGCAGTCACAGCTAGTTTACGGCTCTCCGCCAAGTAATCTTTGTGAGATGTTCCTTCGGGATATCGCAATGATTCTGGTCACAAGCCAGCTGATCAAGCGCTCTCTCGGAGCCCTTCGTCCGCAATGCGAGTTCTCGCACGAGCTGACAAAAACAATCGATAATCTGAGCTCCCTTTGTGAGGGAGGGGAACCCTCCCTTAGTGAATCACTGCTTGAAGCTGGAGTGGTGCTCCCCGTCTGGCCGGCGGGCAACGCTAGTGCAGTGATAAAGGGATTTATTTCCAATATACCGCTTTCGGTGGCGCCGGCGGTGCTGGCCGCCGAGGTAATTTCCAGTCTGCGGCTTTTGGTCCAACACTTCGAACTTAAGATTGTCCTTGTCGCCGAGGCTGCCCTGCTGGTGGGGCAGACTCACTTGAACCGTACTTTGGTCAAGTGGTCCGCAGAATGGCGCACCTGCGGACGAATCCTCCGCTCACTTACCGTGCGAGTAAGAGCGAACGCCTACGTGGCGGATCTCGAGGGGGAAATCGCTTCCCAATTTACCTGAATTGATCCGATACCGAACAAAATCGCATCTTCACCTCCAACTATATAATCCTATGAAAACCATCAATGTATTGTTAGCCGACGATCACCATATCGTTTGCGAGGGTTTCCGCTATCTGCTGGGCATCGTCAAAGACATTAAAGTGATCGGCGAGGCGCACAACGGTCGCGAAGCGATTAGCATGACGAAACTCCTGCGGCCGGACGTGATCGTCATGGACTTGGCCATGCCACTGCTGAACGGCCTCGAAGCGACCCGCCAAATCCTTGAGGAGCAACCCGACGCGAAGGTCATCATGCTCTCCGGCCACGACGAGGATGAGCACGTCAATCGCGTGATTGAGGCGGGTGCTTCCGGTTATTTGTTCAAGAAGTCCTCCGCGCAATCGCTTACTCACGCCATCCGCGAAGTATATGTCGGAAATAAATTCTTCAGTCCCGCCATTATTAAGCGCCTCGAGCACCGCTACCGGAGGGCGGACAAGTCCGGCGAATGGCAGCTCAGAAGTTCTCTGACGTCGCGTGAACTTGAGGTCATTCAACTAATCGCGGAGAGTCATTCCAACAAAATGATGGCCGACGTGCTTGGCATTAGCATTAAAACGGTGGAAAAACACCGGCAGCAGTTGATGGACAAATTAAACATCCATGATGCCGCCGGATTGACCCGATATGCGATCGCGCAGGGTATAATTGAGAACAACAAGCAGCTCGCGATTGTTTAACTTATTCGAGAGTTCACGATGGGGGAAGACGCGGTGCCGGTAAAGCGGACCGGAGAAAATATTCCTTAACCTGTTTATTTTTAGCCAAATTCTACCGCTCTACGCCTAATTTTAAGCAACCCGCTTTGTCATGAATACAAATTTAAATTGCCCCTCTCCGAACCGGGCTGCCGGGCGACCTGCGGCGATTCTCTTTATTAATGACCGGGCGGTTGCCGGTGTTTGCGCGTGGTGTGCGGGAAAAGATGAAGCGGACGACTGGTGCCGCGCGAGTGGGTACACCGTGACCCACGGTATTTGCCCGACCTGTCGGGCTCGTTTGAAGGATGAATATAGCGACTCGCACCGACAGTTGGTCGCTTAATGGCATAATAGTGGAATCGACAGAGTGAGGGATGTATCCGTTCTGGCCTTACGCTTTGCTCGGTTAGTGAGTCTTGGAGTGAGCTCGTTAGGTATAAATGGGAATGAGAAATTGAGCGGTATTTGAATTCCCTTCAATCGGGCCATACACTAGCGAGTCGACCACTTCATGTTGATTCAATACGTTCTCAGCGAAGAATAAATTGATTCTTGATTTCATTGATGAGCAGCAGGGGGGCGAGGCTAAGAATGTAAGCTATTGCGAGGTTTGGGTTCAGGGTTACTACGCGATAAATGAAATGGATGCTGAAGGAACTGAACCCCATCTATTCATCCGAATTTCGAGATTTTTTTGCGGACAGAACTCTTTCCTCTGCCTTTGGGGTAGAACCAGTGCCTTAGGTAACGAATTACTTTGTCTATGCGGAGAACCTGTGGCGACTGATTGGCGATAACTGATTTACCCAGGTGGGAGGGTTATTTTGCCCTCGGGGATGAATTTACGCGGGCTTTAGTCGCCGGACTCAGTGCGTTCGGTGCAGCCAATCTCTTCTCTGCTTCCACCGTCATGGTTCGATGGCTTGGCTAAATGCCAGGAGTAATGAAAACGTCCCTGGGGCGTACTCCAGTTACACGCTGAACTGGACTCCGCGGTCGACATGTCCACAGCCAAGGAGAGCGTCACTCGCCATTTCAATAACATACAATCAGGTTGTGAAGTCATTCGGTAGCGAGATTCGTGGACGTGGAATTTCGCTCAGGGTCTCCATAGCGCCCCGTCTCTGGCCACCGAACAGGAACGGCACCTGACGGCCGCGCCGGCAGGTAACTCCGCGATATAAGCACAGAGATCGGTCCGGGTGTTGAGGATTCATGTGGCCTTCCCCATTCGTGAAGTCTCCTTCCATTCGAGGTATGAAACCCCCGGCAGCAATTTAGCAAAAGCACGAGAAATTGAGCGCCGTGAAAGTTTGGCAACTTTTGGCAATTATTCCCGGATTTAAAAAACTAGCGGGGATCAGTACCCCGTGAGGTCATTTTTATGGCCAAAAAGTTGTCGGAAATTCTGTTTTTTCTTTTACATCGTTGCGCAGCAGTTCATTTTTTTTTGCTCGTTCTAAAATATTAACCATTAACTAAGTCCAATATTATTAATGACTTAGTGTTTTTGATGGACAGCGGTTCGATTCCCCGCCGGGTAGAAGGTTGTCACAGGTTGCCTTAAACTCTGCTTTTGGCTTCACTTTGCTGCGCGTGTGTGCCCCTTATTTCCTGTTCTAAAACATTAATCATTAAGTAAGTCCGCGTTTTCTAGTGGCTTAGCTTTGCGAGGCGCGGTTCGATTCAATTCCGGGCGGGGGCACCAGCCTTCGCTCTTTGGGGAGTTACGGCTCGGCGAGGCATCTGGAAAGCGGCCTTCGGGTTGGTCTTTGAAAGGCGGCGTTTAGCGCTTTTGCGGTCGTTTGCGTTATGGGTCCATAATTTCATGCGGCCCGGGATGATTTTTTATGAGTGGCGGTGCACCTTGGGACTGTTTCGTTTGAGTTTTTACTTCAGGCCCAAAATTGACCATTGGTGGACCGCATGGATTTTATGTTGCACGCGATTTTCAGGAATGGGTCTTTAACTGAATGACTGTCGATCGGGGTTCCAGCTAGGGCTTGCTTGCGAGCGGAGCACACATAAGTTTTTTGAACCGTGCCTAATTCATTCGGCAAATTATTCCGTATCACTACCTGGGGCGAAAGCCACGGTCCGGCCGTGGGCGTCGTCATTGATGGCTGCCCTCCGCGTTTGCCGCTGACTCTCGCGGAAATCCAAAGCGATCTCGATCGCCGGCGTCCCGGCCAGAGCGATATCACCACGCCCCGCAAGGAAGATGATAAGGTGGAAATTCTTTCCGGCGTATTTGAAGGCATGACGACTGGCGTGCCGATCTCGCTGGCCGTGCGCAGCGGTGATCAACGGCCGGGTGCTTACGACGAGATGCGCGAAAAATTTCGTCCTTCCCACGCGGACTACACCTATCAGGCAAAATACGGACATCGCGATCATCGCGGCGGCGGGCGTTCGTCGGCGCGCGAGACCATTGGTCGCGTGGCCGCAGGTGCGATTGCGCGGAAAATTTTGCATTTGGCGGGCAACATCGAAGTGCGTGCGTATGTCACGCAGATTCACGATCTGATCGCGCCGCCCGTTTCCCATTTCCCGAGTTTGGCCGAAGTCGAGGCGACCGCAGTACGTTGCCCGGATCTGAACTCCGCTGCGCTCATGATCGAGCGCATCAAGCAAGCGCGCAGCACGGGCGACTCCGTCGGCGGTATCATCGAGTGTCGGATTCGCAATGTCCCCGTCGGCCTCGGTGAACCGGTGTTTGATCGCTTGGAAGCGGATCTGGCGAAGGCGATGCTCTCACTTCCCGCGACGAAGGGTTTCGAGATCGGCAGCGGATTTGCCGGCGCATTGCTCAAGGGTTCGCAGCACAATGATGCTTTTTTACGCGAGGCCAGCCGGATCAGAACTGCGACCAATAATTCCGGTGGCGTGCAGGGTGGCATCAGTAACGGCGAGGAAATTGTCTTCCGCGTCGCCTTCAAGCCCACCGCGACAATTCTCCAACCGCAGAAAACCGTCGATGTGTCCGGCACTGAGACCGAATTACTGGCCCGCGGGCGTCATGATCCGTGTGTGGTGCCGCGGGCGGTGGTAATCGTCGAAGCCATGGCGGCGCTCGTCCTGGTTGATCATTGGATGCGGCACCATGCGCAGAATCAGGCGTTTAAGTTTTGAGCGCATCAGGGGGTGATCAGCTCGCGATGCGAGCCCGCAAAAGTCGGGGTTGTGTTTTGCGCGATTTGCGCCTCTTTGCGACGGAATGAGCACTTCCGTTTACTTTATCATTGGTACTCCCGGCTCCGGGCGCCGCAGTATTGTGCGCGATTTGATTGAGAACGGTCTGGGCGAAACTGACCAGGCCGTGGTGCTCTTGGCTTCGAGCGAAGCCGCCGCTCCGGTCGATGCCAAACTTGCGGCGTTGCCCAACACTGAAATTCGGCGCTGGGAGTGGACCCCGGGCACTCCCGGGACGCCCGCTGAATTGCCCGCAGTGGAAGGCATCGCGGACAAAACGGTTTTCTTTCTCAGTGATTCTCGCGTTAGTCCGATCGATCAAATCGAAGCGCTCAAACCGTGGCTCGAACAACAAGGCGCTGAACTTGCGCGGATCTTCGTGGCGGTGGATTGTCAGCTCGCGGAAAAGCATCCGATTCTCACCGCGTGGTTTGCCGCCTGCATTCATTTTGCCGACGTGGGTTTCCTGACCAAACGCGAAGGCGTCGCCAATAAGTGGCTCAGCGACTTCATCCGTCACTTTACCGACGAATATTTTCCCTGTCATTTCGTGCAGGTGAAAACCAAGGGCGATCTCGCCAATCCTCTCGTCTTGCTCGATCCGTCGCCGCGTCGCGTCTCGCAGTATTTTGAGGAAGGCGAATCCTACGTGATCGAAGGCCTCGAGACTGATGACGATGAAGAGGGCACCGATGAGGACGATACGGGTCTGTTGCCGCCCGAACCCTATTTCACGAGGGACCTCAGTGGTCGTCGCGAAAAAGAATTGCCCGATTTCCGGGAATACCTTCCGTCAAAAGCCTGAAAATACCTCGCCCGAAAATCGGCGGAATTTGCGCCGTTCGGTGGCGTAAAGTGAGGCATGATATTTTTAGACTCAGTGTCTGTCGCCGTTCCTTCTATGAAATCCCTGCCGTCCACCCGTACGATGTATCAGGCCGTGGTGCGACGCGACGCCGCCTACGAAGGCGTGTTTTTCACCGGGGTAAAAACGACCGGGATTTTTTGTCGGCCAACTTGCAAAGCCAAACGGCCGAAAGTGGAGAACGTGGAGTTTTTTCCCACTGTGATCGAGGCCTTGCATGGCGGTTATCGGCCGTGTCGGATGTGCCGTCCGATGGATCCCGCCAAGCCCGTGCCTTCGTTGGTGGAGAAGTTGCGTCGGGCCGTGGAGTCGGCGCCTGACGGTCGCGTCAGTGACAAGGATTTGACTGCGATGGGCGTGGAACCGTCCACTGCGCGCCGACAATTTAAAGCTTATCATGGGCTCACGTTTCACGCCTATCAACGCGCGCGGCGCATGGGGTTGGCGTTGCGCGAGGTGAAGGTGGGGCGACCGGTGATTGAGGTGCAATTGAAGCAGGGCTATGAATCTCCGAGTGGGTTTCGTGATGCGTTTGCCCGGATTTTTGGTCAGTCGCCACGTGAGGCCAAAGACGGAAATTGTTTGCTCGCGCAGCGGATCGAGACGCCGCTCGGGACGATGCTCGCGGTGGCGGACGAGGCCGGTTTGCGCCTGTTGGAATTTGTCGATCGCCGCGGACTTGAACGCGAGTTAGCTGGGTTGCGGCGCCGGCTCAAGTGCGTGATTGTGCCTGGGACTAATCCGGTTTTGGAAAACACGAGTTGCCAGCTCGGGTGCTATTTTTCTGGTGAGTCGTTGAAGTTTGATCTGCCGCTGGCGCCAGTTGGTTCCGAGTTTCAATTACGCGTGTGGGCTGAGCTGCAAGCGATCGCGCCAGGTGAAACCCGTTCTTATGCGGGTATGGCAGTAAAGCTGGGAATTCCGAAGGCGCCGCGGGCGATTGGACGGGCCAACGGTTCCAATAGGTTGGCGTTGGTCATTCCGTGTCATCGGGTGATTCGCGCGGATGGCACGCTGTGTGGTTACGCCGGCGGCCTTTGGCGCAAGCAACGATTGCTGGAGCACGAGCGGAAATACGCTCACTGACCGGAGATGGGGATGGCGCAACGAAACTCTTGCGCCGCGCGGGACGGCGAGGACTTATTTGGGCTAGGCCGCGTCTTCGAAAAAATCGTGGTGTAGCGGCTGGCCTTTTTGCCGGGCGACGACCCGGATAATCGCCCCGGCGAAGGCCGGTGGACGATCCCCGGAACGCCAGCAGGCGGTAACGGGGCATGCCGGGTTTTGCTTCAGCAAACAACGGTACGTGCCTGCCGGCTCTAGGCCGCGCGCAAGTGGCAGATGTCGCATTCGCTCGGTAACGCCGGCTTACCTATTGGCTGACTCCCTAGCTTTCTCAATCCCACAGTCTCAGAGGCCTGTGGCTGCTCGATTTACGGATATTATGATTCTTTAGATAGATGTAAGTCATTTTGGATTAATATAATACTTAATTAATTCTCCGGCCTCCGCTAATCGGTCGATGGAGTCTCGTTAGGCGTGTGTCATAGATTTCAGGGAAAGTTAAAAAGGGACTTGATATATTCATACTAAATCAATGTAGATTGAAGTAGTAGCCTATATGAAACTCTCCAAACGTGGCGAATACGCCCTCCGCTCTCTCATCAATCTTGGCATTGCCGCCGAGGTTGGGCGTTCGCTCGTGCGGGTGACGGAGCTCGCTCAAGCTGAGGGGATCCCGATCAAGTTTTTGGAGCAGGTGATTCAGCAACTCCGTGAAGCCGGCTTTGTCCAAAGTGTGCGCGGAAAATACGGTGGTTATCGTCTCGCGAAACCTGCGGCGAAGATCGCGATAGCCTCTGTCGTGCGCTTGGTTGATGGTCCGCTCGCTCCGATCGGTTGCGTCAGTCAGACGGCCTACGAGCCGTGTAACTGTCCCGATGAAGCCCATTGTGGGCTCAGGATGCTGATGCTCGATGTGCGCAACGCCATCGCGGCGATCCTGGACCGTTACACCTTGGCGGACGTCGTCGACGTGACCACGCGCAAGCTGCTCGCCAGCGGCTTTTCACTTCCCTTCAGCAATTCAATCAACGTGCCGGCGAGTCGGAGTAAAAAACCTCTTCGCCGCTCTAAAGCGACCATCACCAGCCCCACCGAGGGCGTTATTCATCAACTTCTAGGAGACTACGCCATATGACTAAATCCATTCCACCCACCACCGACGAAGCGCATCCCGAGTGGCTGCGCGTCGTGCAGCAAAAAGTCGAATCCCTGCGCTTCGGCGTCGTCCAGCTCGTCGTCCACGACGGCCGGGTGACCCAAATCGAGCGCACTGAAAAGACCCGCATCGGCTCACCCGGTGTCCGCGAAGCGAGCGCCGAATAATTTCTCCAAACCGCCCACCGCTGCCCGCGGCGGCGATTCTACCAAGCAAACGACCCGACGAGGCGACTGATCCGTTCACGGAAAGTCGCTGAGAATATCCTCCCACCACGTATTAACATGAGAACCTCTTCACTTCATAAATTCGCCCCCGCGCTCGCCGTACTGTTGACGCTGGCCCCCATCGTTCAAGCTGACGAGCTGACGCAAGTCCGCGAACAGCTCCACGCTCTCGAGCAAAAACTCCTCGTGCTCGAACGCAAACAGGAGATCAAGGACGAGGCCGCTGCCACCGCCGCACCGACCACGCCAAAGCTCACGATTAATGACAAGGGCTTCACGCTCGCGTCGGCTGATGCGGCCAACTCGATTAAGCTGCGCGGTCTCGTGCAGCTGGATTCCCGCGTTTTCTTCAACGACAACGGCATTCTCAATAATGCTTTCGTGCTGCGTCGTGCGCGCATCATCTCAGAAGGAACCTTCGCAAAAAACTATACTTTCCAAGTCGTGCCCGAATTCGGCGGCAGCAGCGTGGCGATCGTCGACGCCAACCTCGGCATCGCGGTCAACAAAGCGCTGCAATTCAAACTCGGCCGGTTCAAGTCCCCGGTCGGCCTCGAATTGCTCCAGTCCGATTCGTGGACGTTCTTCAATGAACGCTCCATCGTCACCAACCTGGTGCCGAATCGCGATCTCGGCATTCAAGCTTCAGGCGAAGTCCTGGGTGGTAAGTTGAACTACACCGTTGGCGTATTCGGCGGAGTCGCTGACGCGGCGAGCACCACCAACACGGATTTTGACAATGAGAAAGACGTCGTGGGCCGCCTCTGGGCTTCGCCGTTCAAGGACACCGCCGGCTCGCCGCTGCAGGGTCTCTCTTTCGGTATCTCCGCCAGCTTCGGTCGCGAAAAGACCGCGTCCGGTCGCACCGCCGGTTACAAGACCGATGGTCAGCAGACCTTTTTTTCGTACGCCGCGACCACGATTGCGGATGGCCAGAGCTGGCGCTACTCGCCTCAGTTCGACTACCGCAGCGGTTCCTTTGGCCTGCTCGGTGAATACGTCGTCTCCACCGTCAACGTGCGGCCAAGCGTGACGGGCAAGAAAGCGGAATTGCAGAACAAGGCCTTTCAATTGGCCGCCGGTTATGTGCTCACGGGCGAGGATTCTTCCTACGCCGGCGTCGTGCCGAAAACCAATTTCGATTTCGCCAACGGCACTTGGGGTGCGTTCGAAGTCGCCGCGCGGTATGCGAATCTGAAAATCGATGACGCCGCATTTCCGCTCTACGCTTCCGCCGTCTCCAATGCCGATCAGGCCACATCCTACGGCCTCGGTTTGAATTGGTACCTGAGCAAGTCCGTCCGTCTGACCTTCGATTTATATCAGACGAAGTTCGACCTCGCTCCCGGATCGCCAATCACCTCGACCAATGCTGTGCTGCGTCAGGACGAAAAATCATTCATCACCCGTTTCCAACTCTCCTTCTAATCACTGGAATTCTCTCATCATGAAAATTAAATCCGTTCTCCTTTCCGCCCTCGCCCTCGCGCTTGCCGTCGGAGCTTCCGCCAAATCCGTCGAGTTGCTCAATGTCTCGTACGATCCCACACGCGAACTCTACGTTGATTTCAACCAAGCCTTCGCGGCCCATTGGAAAGCGACGACCGGCGATGATGTCACCATCAAGCAATCCCACGGCGGCTCGGGCAAACAGGCCCGCGGCGTCATCGACGGACTTCAGGCCGACGTGGTCACGCTGGCGCTCGCCGCCGACGTGGATGCACTCTACGACGTCGCTAAGTTGATCCCGAAGGATTGGCAGAAGCGCCTGCCGCAAAACTCCACGCCTTACACGAGCACGATTGTATTCCTCGTGCGCAAGGGTAACCCGAAGGGAATTAAGGATTGGGACGATCTCGTTAAACCCGGCGTTTCCGTGATCACCCCAAACCCCAAGACCTCTGGTGGTGCGCGCTGGAACTACCTCGCGGCCTGGGCCTACGCCAAACACAAGCAGGGCAGTGATGACGCCGGCAAGGCATTCGTGTCCGCTCTTTATAAAAACGTGCCAGTGCTTGACAGCGGCGCGCGCGGTTCAACCACCACCTTCGTGCAACGGGGCATCGGCGATGTCGCGATCTCCTGGGAAAACGAAGCCTTCCTCGCCTTGAAGGAATTCGGCGCCGACAAATTCGAAATCATCGTGCCCTCGCTCAGCATTCTCGCCGAGCCGCCCGTGTCCGTCGTGGACAAGGTCGTGAAAAAGAAAGGCACCGAGGCTGTGGCAAAAGCTTATCTTGAATATCTCTATTCTCCCGAGGGTCAGGATATCGCCGGTCGCAACTTCTACCGGCCCCGTGATGCCGCCGCTGCGGCCAAATACGCCAACGTGTTTCCCGCGCTGAAGCTCGTCACGATCGACGAGGAATTTGGCGGCTGGGCGAAAGCGCAGAAAACCCACTTCGCCGACGGCGGGGTGTTTGATCAGATCTACGCCAAGTAAATTATCACTTCCGCATTTTCGAAGTTGGCCCGCGCTACCTGGCGACCGGCGCGCGGGCCAATTCCGGATTCAAACCATCAATGATTTTCCCTGTGAGCAAACCATCCTCGTTGTATTCCCGCGTGGTCGCCCGCGCTGTGCCGCCTGCTGCCGACCTTTCGCTGCCGGCTATCTTCGGCGAGCAACTCGCCGCGCTCTACGATCTCGTCGAGCGTTCCAAATTTGTGTTTGGCTCGCCCCTCGGCCCGCTGGTGGCCGACGGGCGTTCCTTTCACCTGCCGCGCTTTGTGTATTTTGGTCCGCACACTTCGGATGTCTCGCTTCGCCTGGCATTCACGGCGGGTCACGATCATCGCGATTTGCGCAGCACGCTTGCGCTGCTACACTTGGTTGAGCAAATCGCGCTCAAGCCGGACATCGGCCAAGGGCTGAATCTGTCGTTCTTTCCGGTGGTTGATGTGCTCGGTTTGGCCGGCCTCGCCACCGAGCGCTCACTGGGCTCCGCCCACTGGGGCCAAAGCTCCGCTCCGGAAATTATTCTGCTGGAGCAAGACGCCCGCCTGACCGGCTACCACGGCTTTGTGCGTCTGGAATCGGCGCCGGGCCAGGACCTGGCGACAGTGCAATTGCGTTTTGCCCCGACGGACCATGCTTCGCCGGATGTGGAGCTGATTTCATCGGAAGATTTTGAGCCCTATCAAGTGCGCTGGGAATCCGCCGCAGAGAAGGCTCATCCGACCGAAGGTCCGCTTTCGGTCGCCGACGATCTGCCGGTGCGACCATTTGAGCTCACTCTCCGTCTGCCCTCGGCTTGGTCGGCGGAACTTTATCGCGAGGCCACCGCCTCAATCTTGAAACGTTTCATTATCCGTTACCGCGGCGTCCTCGCGTACGGTCAACACCTCTAATTTCGCTTACCATGATTTCCTCTTTTCATTTCTCCCGATTTATCCTCGTGCTGGGTTTGATCGGCGCGGTGCTGGCTCCGCTCGCGCGGGCCGACCGTACTTTGCTCAATGCTTCCTACGATGTGACGCGTGAATTCTACAAGGAATACAACGCGGCCTTCATCACGCACTGGAAAGAAATTTCTGGTGAAACTATTGTCATCAATCAGTCGCACGGTGGCTCGTCCAAGCAGGTTCGCTCGGTGATCGACGGCCTCGCCGCCGATGTCGTGACCATGAACGGCGTGCCCGATATTGATCAACTCGCGAAAGTCAGCCTCATTCCGGCCGACTGGCAACAGCGCCTGCCGCATGACAGCATTCCTTACACTTCAACGATTTTGTTTTTGGTGCGAAAGGGGAATCCAAAGCAGATCAAAGACTGGCCTGATCTCATCAAAGAGGGCACCGGAGTGATTATTCCGAATCCCAAGACCTCGGGTAATGGTCGCTACAGTTATCTGGCCGCTTGGGGCTACGCTCTGCGCCAACCGGGCGGAGATGAGGCCCAGGCCAAAGCATTCGTGAAGAAACTTTTTGGAAATGTCCCGGTACTCGATAGCGGCGGCCGCGGTGCGACGACAACCTTTGCGCAGCGTGCGATCGGCGACGTATTGCTCACGTTTGAAAATGAAGCGGCACTTATTCTCAAAGAATTTGGTTCCGATGGAATCGAAGTGGTCGTACCCAGCACAAGTGTCCTCGCGGAAAATCCAGTCGTGTGGGTAGACAAGGTGGTGAACAAAAAAGGGACCGAGAAGCTCGCCAAGGCTTACCTCGAATATCTTTTCAGCCCGGTCGGACAGGAGCTCGCCGCGAAATATTATTTCCGTCCACTCGACGCGTCCGCTCTGGCGCATTACCCGGGCCGGTTCCCCGCCATTCCACTTTTCTCGGTGCCGGAAGTATTTGGCAGTTGGGAAAAGGCGCAGAAGATTCACTTCACCGACGGCGGAATATTTGACCAACTTTATCAAAAATAATTCCCCGTCATGGTACCGATCAATGCCACTTCCGCCGTCTATCCGCACAAACTGCGGCGACTCTTCTGGCCCTTTCTTGGGCTGGCAGAATCTTGCCGTCATATTGTGGGGACCGTCGCGGGTGCCTTTAAGGTCGGAGAAAACCAGTATACGATTCCGAGATTTTCGGTGTTGGGTCCCGTGGCGACCGGGCATAAGCGGATCGGGATTTTTTCGCTGGTGCACGGCGATGAACCGACCGGCACGGCTGCGCTATTGCGCCTATTGCAATCCATCGCGGTGAATCCCGCGTTGGCGACCGGCTATGACCTTGTGATTTATCCGGTGTGCAATCCCACGGGCTACGAAGATGGCACCCGCCACAATCGTCATGGCCTCGATCTTAACCGCGAATTTTGGCGCGATTCCTCCGAACCCGAGGTGCAAATTCTGGAGGAGGAACTGCGCACGCAGGCCTTTGACGGCATTATCGCCCTGCACGCGGATGACACCTGTGACGGACTTTATGGCTACACGCATGGTCGCGTGTTGAATGAAAACCTGCTCGCCCCGGCACTCCGCGCGTCGTCGGCGGTGCTGCCCCTCGACAGCCGGCGGGTGATCGACGGGTTTCCCGCGAAGAATGGACTCATTTGCGAGTGCTTTTCCGGTATTTTGGCGCCGCCGCCTGAACAAAAACCTCGTCCTTTTGAAATTATTTTCGAGACACCGGCCCACGCTCTGGCAGAAGAGCAATCGGCGGCAGGCCATTTGGCTTTGCTTTCCATCCTCGAAAACTACCGTGCCTTCATGGCCTACGCTCAAGATCTCTGATGACCCTATTCGGCAAACGAAAAAACGTGCTCCCCGGCTTTGGCCTTTCGCTGGGCTTCACGCTGGCCTATCTCGGGCTGATCGTGCTGATCCCGCTTTCGGCTGCCTTCATCAAGACGGCCGGGCTGAGTTGGGCGGATTTTATCGCGGCAGTAACCTCGCCCCGCGTTGTCGCTTCCTATAAATTGAGTTTTGGCGTTTCGCTGCTGGCCGCGTTGGTGAATGCGTTTTTTGGACTCATTCTCGCTTGGGTCCTGGTGCGTTACACTTTTCCAGGGCGGCGCATCGTGGATGCGTTAGTGGACTTACCATTCGCGTTGCCGACGGCGGTCGCCGGCATCGCGCTCACCGCGATCTACGCGAAAAACGGCTGGGTGGGGCAGTGGCTCGAACCACTTTGGGCCGCCGGGGTTCAGCGTCTTTCTGAGTGGATCCCGTGGATCAATTGGACGGAGTGGGTGGGCGGCAAACTCGCTTTCGATCGCCCGGGAATATTTCTCGCGCTCACCTTCGTGGGATTGCCGTTCGTCGTGCGCACGCTTCAACCCGTGTTGAGTGAGCTCGAGCCGGAGATCGAAGAAGCTGCGGCGACGCTCGGGGCCAATCGTTGGCAAACGATGACGCGCGTGATTTTTCCTGAATTATTGCCGGCGCTGATCACGGGGTTTGCCTTGGCTTTCGCCCGCGCGCTCGGCGAATACGGCTCGGTCGTGTTCATCGCGGGCAACATGCCGATGCACAGTGAAATCACGCCGCTGCTGATTATCACGAAGCTCGAGCAATATGATTATCGCGGCGCGACGGCGATCGCGGTGGTGATGCTGGCGGTGGCGCTGCTCATGCTCGTCGCCGTCGGTTCGCTCCAGACCTGGAGCCGACGGCGACTCGGAGGCGTGCGATGAATCCCGCCAGATCATCGCCGCGGTCGAAGATGCCGCGCTCGAAGATGCCGCATGAGACCCAGCGAGAAGTGCAACGCGACCCGGGCCTGCTCCGAGGCGTGCTCCTCGCGACCGCGCTCGGCTTCCTCGGGCTCTTCGTGCTGTTGCCGCTCGGCGCCGTCTTCGTGCAAGCCCTCGGCAAAGGATTTGCCCACTATTTCGAGGCGATTTCCGATCCGAAGCTGCACGAGTCAGCGCTGCTCACGTTGCTCGTGGCGGCGATCGTGGTTCCCATCAACCTCGTCCTCGGCGTCGGC
>JANYFP010000398.1 GCA_025362555.1 Verrucomicrobiota bacterium | reverse complement strand
AACAAATACGGCACCACGCTTCATTTCAACGGCCGGCTCACGCATGAGTTTACCAACGAATCCAAGTTGGAGATCACGCCGTATTATTCCCGTTCCGACGGCAATTATCGCGATACGTCCAAGGGTTTCGTTTCGGCGACTGCCATCATGGCGGTATCCGCCACCGCGCCGATCAGCTCGTTCACCCTGACCAATCCTCAGATCTCAGGAGTACTGCCGACGATTGTGACCTACAAGGGCACCACGGTGGTCGATCCGAGCGTTTCCCGTAATATCGCTAACTACACGCTAAGCAACAACGGCGCCTTGACCGCCACGGGTGGTACGGGTGGCAGCAATATCCAATCCCGTCCATGGACCGCCGTCGATCTCAAGGACGGGGTCCGGGCTGATTACACTTACAAAATCGACGGAAGAAAGTTCCCGATTACCGTCATGACCGGTTATGAATTGGACAAGACCAAGCGGACGATCGACCGGCCGGACTATCGGCCGATCATCACCAGCGTGACCGGTGCGGCCTTAGTTGATCTGACCGATCCGTTGTATACCCGCGATGTGGCGCTCGGCTATGGTTCGTACCCCGCCCTCGACCCGTTTAAGGTTTATGATGCCTTCAAGTCCTCTCCTTGGGCGCTGAATGCTTTGGATCATCGTATTTTTAACGAAACCAATAATGCGGCCTACGCGCGCGTTGATGTCAGCGTGACTCCTGATTTATTGCTGCTGGGCGGCGTCCGCTGGGAAAAACGCACGGTCGATGCCAATGCGATCACCGGCACCCCGGTGCGCGCCCGTGCGGCCAAGGCCAACATCGACTTCGACTCCTTCTATCCGTCCCTCAGCTTCAAGTATACCCCCAAGCGCGAGATCGTGATGCGCGGTGGTTTCAGTCAGACGATCGGTATTCCGGATTACGGCGAGATGCTGCCCACCTTTACCGCTGCCGGCACGACGACTTCCACCGATGGAATTATTTCCATTCCGGCCGGAAACCTGAAGCCCTACTCGATTAATAATTACGACCTGAACTTCGATTATTATTTGAAGAATTCCGGCGTGATTACGCTCAGCGTCTTCCGGAAAGATATTAACGATTACATTATCGGGCGCGCCATGTCGTCCACCGAAATCGCCGCAGCTCTGACTGAGTACGGTTTGAGTGCCGCCGATTTTGGTATCTCTCCCCAGGGCACGACCCGCGAGAATGGTCCAAAGACCCGGATTCAAGGTTTGGAATTAAGCGTCGCGCAAAATCTAACCTACCTGCCGAAGCCGTTCGATGGCCTGAGCCTTCAAGCGAACTTCACCCTCACCGACATTTCCGCGACCGATCCCGATGCCAACCGCGCCAATGATGCCAAGCTCGCTCAAGGCCGTGGCGTCTCCCCCCGGACCGCCAATTTCATCATTGGTTACAAGTACCGCAACTTCAGCACGACGATCACCACGAACTGGGTGTCGGAGTCCGAGTTCGGTGGCTTTGTGAACACCGGCTTCACCGTCGGCACGCTCAATACCAACTCGGCGCTCGATACCCGTCTGGTGCTCTTCCGCGACGAAAAAACCACCACAGATATCAAAGTGGAATATGCCTTCAGCAAACGCTTCTCGGCTTATTTCCTGGTGCGAAACGTCTTCAATTCACCTCGTCGTGACTACGCCCGTGGCTACCTGCCTGACCACAGCACGTTCGTCGTGCCATGGCGCTATTACGAGTTCGGTGAACCCCACCTGACGCTCGGTTTCAAGGGGCGTTTCTAAATAATTAATGATCGAGACTCTAACCAGTCTCTTGTTCCTACTAAACGCCGCTTCAGGTCCCAGTGCCTCAAGCGGCGTTTATTTTCCCGGATCAATCAAGAGTTAAACCCCTGCCAAACCCACCTGCCCCCCTGCTGATTTTGCTCCGCGCTTAATTTATTCCGAACAATCCCTTTAACTCATGGAACTCCTCCCTGCCATAGACGCCCGCGGCTATTCCCGCATGTCGACCACTGAACTCCGCCAGGCCTTTTTGGTCGACGGACTCTTTCAACCGGGCACCGTGGTGCTCAAATATTGGGAGACCGACCGCACCGTCATCGGTGGCGTCGTTCCCGGCGAGGCCAAACTTCCGCTGACTTGCCCGCGTGAACTCGCTGCGACTTATTTCAATGAACGCCGCGAATTGGGCATCATTAATCTCGGCGAGGCTGGCACGGTCGAGGTGGATGGCACCACGCACACGTTGCAATCGCTTGACTGTCTCTATGTCGGCCGCGGCGTCCGGAGCGTCGTGTTTGCGTCCGCCAATCCCGCGAGTCCCGCGCAATATTATCTCCTGAGTTATCCCGCGCACGCGGATTATCCGACCACTCTCGCCGCCTTTGCGCAGACGACCGGCACCGAGCTGGGCAATCAACTGCAGGCGAATGCCCGCACGCTCTACAAATTTATTCACGCCGGTGGCATTAAGAGCTGTCAACTCGTCATGGGTCTGACGGTGATCAAACCCGGCAGCGCCTTTAATACGATGCCGGCTCACACCCACCTCCGTCGTTCAGAGATCTATCTGTACTTCAATGTGCCCGCCAACGCCGCCGTCTTTCATTTCGCCGGCCACCCCACGGAGACCCGCAATCTGATGGTCCATGATCGCCAGGCCGTATTGTCACCCGCCTGGTCCGTGCACTGTGGTGCCGGCACCGCCGCCTACAGTTTCATCTGGGGCATGGGCGGAGAGAATCAGGAATTCTCCGACATGGATCCGGCTCCGGTCAATACCCTCCGCTAACCCGCCTTGCCCGCCGTCCCGCCACTCTTTCCAATTAAATTATGAACTCGATTCTCGATAGTTTTAAACTCGATGGGAAAACCGCCATTGTCACCGGTGCCGCCCGCGGTCTCGGTCAAGGCATGGCCCTCGCCCTCGCGGACGCTGGTGCCAATATCGTGGCCGTCGACATCCTGGCCGCCGAAGACACGAAAAAACAGGTGGAAGCCCTCGGCCGCAAATGCGTCACGATCGTCGCCAATCTTGGGGACCGTTCCTCTATTCCCACTCTGATCGCGAGCGCGAAGCAGAGTTTCGCGTCCCTCGATATTTTGGTGAATTGCGCCGGCATCATCCGGCGCGAAGATTTCGAGAAGTTCTCCGAGAAGGATTGGGACGATGTCATGGGCATCAATATCGATGCCGTGTTTTTCCTGAGTCAGGCTTTCGTGCGCGACCGGCTTGCAGCCCAGGCGACGGGCAAGATCATTAACATCGCCTCGATGCTCTCCTTCCAAGGCGGCATTCGCGTGCCATCCTACACGGCTTCAAAGAGCGCGGTGCAGGGTCTGACTCGCCTCATCGCGAGCGAACTGGGCGGCAAGGGCATCAATTGCAACGCCATCGCGCCCGGTTACATGGCGACCGATAACACGGCTCCGCTGCGCGCCGATGCTGATCGCAGCGCCTCCATTCTCGCTCGCATTCCCGCCGGCCGGTGGGGCACGCCCGAGGATTTGCGCGGAGCCGTAGTATTTCTTGCGTCATCCGCTTCAGATTATGTGAACGGTTACACGATCGCAGTTGATGGCGGTTGGCTCGCCCGCTAAGTTGCCCCCATGAAAACGCTGCGTGGCTTAGCTCTTTGTTTTCTCACCCCGGTGCTGGCCGTGCTCGCGGCCGATCGGGTAACTGTCAATGTGACTAACGATCTCGCTGACCCCCGTCCGGCGGAGACCATTGTCGTGCCGTGGACGGAAATTTCAAAAGCGATTCCCGGCGCTCTCCTGCAACATCTCTCGGTCAAAGACAGTGCCGGGCGCGCGCTCGCCTATCAGGTTACCAATATTGCGCCGCAGGCCAAGGATCCTCAGGGCGTCGGCATCGCCTATGGTGAACTTATTTTTCAACATGATTTCGCGGCGGGCGAAAAATCCGCCAGCTTCACCGTGGAGAAACTCGCCGACGTCGCTCCAGTGTTTCCCGTGCAGGCCTTCGCGCGCTATGTCGCAGAGCGACTCGACGACTTCGCCTGGGAAAATGACAAGATCGGCCACCGCACCTACGGACCGGCGCTCGCCGCTGCCGCCGAGCCTGGTTCGGGCAAAGAAGTGCTCGTCACCAGCGGACTCGACGTGTGGTGCAAGCGCGTCTCCTATCCGATCGTTGATCGCTGGTACAATAAAGGCCACGACCACTATCACAAAGACGAAGGTGAGGGCATGGACATGTATGCGGTCGGTCCTTCCCGGGGCTGTGGTGGCACCGGGATCTGGGACGGACAAAGGCTCCACGTGAGTCGGAATTACAAAGGCTGGAAGATCATTGCGAACGGTCCGATCCGCACAATTTTTGAGCTCTCTTATGAGACTTGGTCGGCCAACGGGGTGTTCGTTTCTGAAGTGAAACGCTTCACGGTCGATGCCGGCCACAACCTCGACCAGATCGAAAGCACCTTTACCGTCGCCGGCAACGTGAAGGAAATCATCGTCGGTGTCGGACTCAACAAGACGCCGGCCGACAAGGGCCAGGAAGTGCAGATCGAATATACCCCGAAGCCGGTCGACGGATCGCTGGCGCAATGGGTGGTTCAGAAAACGAATGGTTCACTCGGAACGGCGATCATTGTCCCGGTGGATTACTTTCAGGGTTTCGTGGACGATGAGCGTAACCAACTCGTTCTCGTCAAGGCGGTGCCCGGTCAGCCTCTGCGCTATTTTGCGGGCGCTGGTTGGTCCAAAGCAGGCGAGTTCACGACGCAACAGCAGTGGAATAATTACATCGCGGCCTGTGCTGCGCGGGTTCGTTCGCCGGTCAAGGTCAGCGTGGTTCCGGCTCCTTGATGACATGCGGGAAGATATTTTCCTGCACTGGAGTCGACACCGCAAAATAGATTTGTCCCGCCCCCCATCCCATTTTCTTACCCCCTCGGTCGTGAAACCACTCATTTGCCTTTGCTTTTTATTCGTGGCTTCCGCCGGGTTCGCGGCCGCCGGAGTTCCGCAGAATTTCAATGGCAATACGCCACTGGAGTGGTCGCAACGCATGGCGAAATCCGAAATCGCACGCCGTGGTGATACGTTTTTTTATCCGGCGCCGACGGCGAAGTGGGATTACACGCGGGGCTTTCTGGCGCAGTCGTTGTTACGGCTCGGACAGCGCGTGAACGATCCGGCGATGCAGGCCTTCGGCGCCCGCATCGTGGAATCCTTCGTTACGCCGGAAGGCGATATCGCGACCTATAAGTTGCAGGAGTATAACATCGATAATCTCCCGCCGGGGCGTGCGCTGCTTTTGCGTTATGAGCAGACCAAGGACCCAACCATCGGCAAGGCGATCCAGTTGCTTCGTCACCAACTCGACGCCCATCCGCGCACCAGCGAAGGCGGCTTCTGGCACAAGCAGCGTTACCCTTATCAGATGTGGCTCGACGGTCTGTTTATGGGCGCAACTTTCTATGCGCATTACGGCCAGGTCTTCCACGAGCCGGCGGCCATTGACGATGTGGTGAAACAAATTCTCCTCATGGATCAGCACGCTTACGATCTTAAGACCGGTTTGCATTATCACGCGTGGGATGAGAAGCGGGTGCAAAGTTGGGCCAATAAGGAAACCGGCACCTCGCCCAATTTCTGGGGCCGCGCCGAAGGCTGGTACGTGATGGCGCTGGTCGATTGTTTGGATTATATTCCGCCGACTCAACCGCACGTGGAAGAGGTTAACGAGGTCTTGCGGCGGGTCGCTGATGGTATCGTTCGCTGGCAGGATCCCAAGAGCGGCTTGTGGTGGCAGGTGCTTGACCAAGGTGATCGCAAGGGCAACTACCTTGAATCCACCGCTTCCTGCATGTTCGTCTATTCTTTGGCGAAAGGCATCAACCGCGGCTACCTTTCACGGGAGAAATATCTCCCCGCCGTGTTGAAAGGCTACGAGGGAATCATCCGTGATTTTATCCGCCAAAATGCCGATGGCCGCATTGACCTTACGCAATGTTGCGAAGTCGCCGGTCTCGGATTTCTCACCGCCAAGGGCCTGCCACGGGATGGATCGTTTGAATATTATATTAGTGAACCGATTATTGATAATGATCTGAAGGGGATTCCGTCCTTCATTCTCGCCGGCCTTGAACTGGATCAATTGCTCGCCAACCCCACTTCGCAAATGGCGGTGCGCGGCTGGGAATCATTGCCGGCCGTCTTGGCGCGTATCAAAGCACCGCAGTTTCCGGCGCGTGATTTCCCGATTACTGATTTTGGCGCGAAGCAGGGCGCCGATGCCTCAGCTGCACTGAAGGCCGCAATCGAAGCCTGCCATCGGGCCGGCGGCGGTCGCGTCGTGGTTCCGGCCGGCGAATGGCTCACGGGCGCGATCTATCTTAAGAGTAACGTCAACCTCCACGTCGCCGAGGGCGCGACGCTCCGCTGGAGTTTTCGCCTCGATCAATATCCCGTCGTCTTCACGCGCTGGGAAGGCGTCGAGTGCATGAATTACTCGCCGTTCATCTACGCTTACGGGGAAGAGAATATCGCGATCACCGGCCCGGGCACGCTCGACGGCGGGGCCGACGAAACGACGTGGTGGAGTTGGAATAAAAAGGTGCCGGGGCAGCCCGTGCAGCAAAAGATCGATCGCGATAAACTGAACGAACTCGGTGAAGCCGGCGTGCCGGTTGAACAACGGGTCTTCGGCCCTGGGCATTTTTTGCGCCCGCAGTTTATTCAGCCTTACAAATGCCAGAATATTCTCATCGAAGGCGTGACGATCATCCGCTCGCCCATGTGGGAAATCACGCCGGTGCTTTCGAAAAATATCACAGTGCGAGGGGTGAAAATCAATTCCCATGGCCCGAATAATGACGGCTGCGATCCTGAGTCCTGCTCGGACGTGCTGATCGAAGACACGGTGTTCGATACCGGGGATGATTGCATCGCGATCAAATCGGGCCGCAATAACGATGGCCGCCGACTCAACGTGCCGAGCGAGAACTTTGTCATTCGGAATTGCCTCATGCAGGACGGCCATGGCGGCGTGGTGCTGGGGAGCGAATGTTCCGGTGGCATCCGCAATGTCTTTGTGGAGAATTGCGTGATGGACAGCCCCGAGCTTGATCGCGCGCTCCGTTTCAAAAACAACGCCGAGCGCGGTGGAATTTTGGAAAATGTTTTCATGCGCAACGTGAAGATCGGCCGGGTGGGGGAGGCGGTTCTGACCATCGACCTGCTCTACGAAGAAGGGGCCAAGGGCGCGTTCAAGCCCGTCGTTCGCAATGTCCAATTGGATAATATCACGAGCACGTCCAGCCCGCGCGTGATGTATATCCGTGGCTTCGAAGGTGCGGTCATTGAGCACATTCGGATCAGCAACTCCCGCTTCACCGGGGTCACTGCGACCGATGTGATTACCCACGCCGGCCAAATCACTCTCACCAACGTCACCATCGAACCTGCCGCCGTCA
>JANYFP010000034.1 GCA_025362555.1 Verrucomicrobiota bacterium | reverse complement strand
CCCCTTTCCAGATGGTGCCCTGCGTATGGGGTCAGGCGGACCCTTTCAGATTACCGCCTCGAAAAATGCTCGCACCACCGGGTGGAGAGAACTCGCCAAGGCCTTGCGTTCCGGCTGAAACAGCGTGCCCACAAAAAAGGGATGTCCGCGCAATCGAAATGCCCTGACCTGCCCCACCTCATCCCGGGCGACAAACCTCAGTTCCGATCCGTTAAAGGCCTCTTCGAGCACGGTGTTCATACCGTAACTACAGTTGAATTCCTCAATCGATTGCGTCGCGCCGAGAATGGACGAAAAAAATTCCGAATCCGTGACGATCACGTTTCCTTTCGCACCGATCAGCGAACAACTGAGTTTCACGATCAGCGGGACAAGCGCCGCGGGCGCAAGTTCCTGATGCGTTGCCTCACGCTTCAAAACATTTTCGGCGAACTCCATCAGCGCATGCTGAAATCCACCGCAAGTGCCGAGAAACGCTTTCTTCTCCACCCGCGCATATTGAATCGCCAACAAAGCACCTGAAGTATTTTCGTACGGGCTTCCCGGAGTACACCAAATCCCAGAGACCTCGCGCAAGATCGCCTCGACCGACTCCGGTGTGATTGCAGCGGTATTAACCCAATCGTAATCAATGCGAAAATTAGCCTCCCGCCGATAAAGTGCGAGTGACGCCTCAATGCCCAAATGCGCTTTTTTATCGAGGTCGCGCTCACCGATCAGGATAATTCTTGGGCTCTTCATGCGCTGTAGATTCTTTAGTGCCGCTCAGCCTAAACACTAACGGCAAACGCCGCAACCAAAGCTGGTCAGACTTTTTGCGCCTTTAGCTTCTCAGTCGAAAGCTTGTACCACTTGCGCTCCGTTCTCCGCCAGGCCGGACTGGCTTTTCGGAATCGCTTGTTAATCTCCTGCCAAACGCCCGCGGCTTTTTCGATTCGGTCGGTCTTCTCATAGACCAACGCGAGCCCTGCGCGCGGCGCCTCGCCGATGAACCGTCCGACAACAATTTCATAGGCTGCCTCGGCTTCCGCGTAACGTCCAAGCGCCGCCAGACAATCCCCTCTCAAAACCTGCAGCTCCAGGCCAAGCAACCGATTCCCGGTCGTATCCACCCTCGCCAGGATGGCGTAAGCATCCGCATGCTGCGCGAGCGCAACCTTGTACCGTGCGACATCAACCAACGTGCGCGGATCGTTCTGGAAAACTCCTTTCAAACACTCGACCGCCACGGCGTGCGCCTCCGTCACGTCACCCGCCGCGAAGAGTTCCTCGGCAAGAGCCAGCCGATTCTTGATCGTCTCGCTCTCCTCAAGTTCCTCCCGTAAATCCGCGATCCGCCACTTTCTTGGCTTCAACGAATAAAACCAACCGCGTGGCGTCTGAAATCCCGAAAGCAGTTCGATGAACACGTACGCAAGTCCTCCGATCAGCGGCGCCATAAACAACACCCAGGTCCACCAATAGGGGCGCCCCGTACGATAGACATGAATGACGAGTGCGATCTGCAAAATCCAAAGAAATTGCGTCAACGCGGCAAGCGCCGCGGGAACTCCAGCAGGTAAAAGACGGGGCAAATCAGTCATCGCTTCGGATCGGGTAACGGTGAAATAAGGGCCGAGGGAAAATCCATTGAAAGCAGGCCCGCCTGCGCAGAAAGCCCAATGTGTCGTTCATTGCCAAGACTCGTTTTTCAAGCCCGGATCTTTGACTCGGCCTTTACCTCAAACCCGCACTCAATACTCCGCGACCAGCGCTTCCGAGGGCGGCGCGGGTGGGCCGGCGTCACTCGCGACGATGCCCATGCTCTTCCATTTGCCGGTGCGCCAGCGCCAGAGATTGATGCCGGCACGGACAATCTCGTCGGCTGCAAAAAACAACCAGAATCCAACCAGACTCAGCGCCCAATAATGATTCACCGCCCAGACAATCGGCAGGATCCCCCAAATGAAAAGCATTCCGATCACCACGGGAAAACGCGCATCGCCCACGGTCTTCAAACTGAATCCGCCAATGATATTCACGGCGCGCGCGGGCTCATAAAACGCCGCGATCAAAAGCAGCGTCTGCCCGAGTCGCTTCACCGCCGGGTCCATGGTGAAAATCCCGAGCGCCCAATCCGACACCAACCATAACCCACCCGCATAACAACCCGCGACCAGCATGCCCCAGCGAATTATCTTCCAATAGAGTTTATCCACGTCGGCGAAGCGCTGCGCGCCCATCCAGTGCGCCAGCAAAATTTGTCCGCCCAGCGCCAGCGCGAGCGAGAAAGTGATTTGGAATGCCTGCACGCGTCCAGCATAATTATTGGCCGCCATCGCCACGATGCCGAGCCCGATAATCAATTTCGAGAGGATGACTTGCTGCACGCAATAACTGAACGGCTCCAGCGCATTGGCGATGCCGATGCGCAGCATCGGACGCAGGACGCCGAGCATGTCGCGTTTCGCTCCACGCAGATAAAAATGCACGCCCAACTTCGCATGCACGAGCCAGACGGACAGCAGGGTTGCCGTCGATACACTGATCACCGACGCCGATACAATTCCGCGCACGCCCCAGTGAAACCCCACGACAAAAAGTGAAGCGAGGACGAGATTGATCGTGGCCACGAGAAACGCACTATACATTAACCAGTGCGTCATGCCGCGCGAGGAGAGCACAGCATTGTAGGCTACCAGCACGCCCATCGGCACAAAATACAAACTCATCGTTCCGAGGTAAGTCGCCCCGATCGGATTCAGCGCCGCCGGCAATCCCATCCAACGGCCGATGTCGCCGGAAAAAAACCACAGCGCCGCACCAAAGCCCAGCCCAAGCCCCGCGGTGAAAACCAAGTTCATCATGTAGGCGGGAATAACTTTGTGGTGCTGTTTCGCGCCCATGTATTGCGATGCCACCGAAATCCCGGTGCCGGCGAACACCGGAATCACAAACGCGCCGAGCCAGATGATTGGCAGCAACTGCCCGATGGTGCCGGCAATCTCATCCGAGAGATGACTGAAAAACCACAAGTCCACGAGCATGACGACCGTGTGCGTCAAATGTTGGAAGAAAATCGGTCCCGCGAGCTTCAGCAGGCTTTCCGTGCGAAGTTGAGTGTGCGGCATCGTGGGTGGTTCCGGTGGAGCAAGAAGAAGTTCGGCCAACAGACCACGCGGATCGACTGAAGACTCAAGCGGCAATTGAAAGTTCGATGAACCTAAGGCTACCCCGCATTCGGGAATCGACGTTATACCAATCGCCGCAAACCCCGCACTTTACCCCAGTTCGCCAAGACCGCGAAGCAAGATCCTGAAGTGGGTAAAGTCTCTGCGTACTTTGCGACCTTGGTGTAGAAGCATCGGGCGTTCGGCATTACCTGTAGGTCGGGGTTTATACCACTGGCTATTGAAAGTTAGACTTTAGGTAGGGGCGTTGCCCTCAACGGCCCTCGGGGTGCACAGGGCGATTGAGGGCACTCGCCCCTACCACTCCATTGTCCAGCAAAAGCCTGAATCTTAAGAGCCGTCGGTATTATCCCCGATATTAGCCCCAGATGTCAGGCATGAAGCCGGACCCACATGAAAGCGTTTTAGCGAGACTCAGCGATCGCACCGAGTCTTCGTTCGTACCCATTTATCCCGCACCATCAAAAAATCACGACGACCTTCAGCGCAAACTTGACCTGTGCCGCGAGCGTGCTGGAGTTACCGGCGTGAAGACTTTTACCCTTGGCCGGATTGTTTCAATGTTCGCGGTCAGCATCGCCTTGCTGAGCTGCCCCACCTTATCTCACGCATCGACCCGCCCCACCGAAGTTGTCCCGATGGGGAACAATACGTTTAGCATCACCCGCGCTGCGTCGAACGGTTTCAATCGGGATATCGACAAACTCAAGGCCGAGGCCCAGGACGAAGCCGCCAAATACTGCGCCGCTGAAGGCAAGCAATTGAAGGTCGTGGATCTGACTTCCAAGCGGCCGCTTTTCGGCACCGGCTACGCCAGCGCCACGATTGTTTTCCAAGCACTCACCGCTGCTGAAATTACCCAACAGGCCAACGCCGCAGCAGGGGTAGTCGAAAAAAATCACGACACCGACACTATGTACAACGACTTGATGAAGCTCGATGACCTGCGCAAGAAAGGCATTTTGACCGACGACGAATTTCAAGTGGAGAAGAAGAAGATCCTGGCGCGCTCGAAGTAAACGTGGGAGGCGGAATTACCGTTTGGTATTTCCCTGGATACGCCGTTGAAATCACGGATTTCACCGATGCCCACGGATATTCAATCAACGACAAACCCGGGCTGCTTCACCCCGCTGGTGAAGGGATTTGTACCCGCATTTCTCCCTGAATTATTTCTGTATCCGTGTAGTCCGGGCCATCCGCGGTTAAATGGATCAGTTGTATTGCGGAATAGAGGATGATGGAGGCGGGATCACGGCGCGCGGCCCGACGCTACCCACTCCGCCTTCGCCTCTTCCTCCCGCCCC
>JANYFP010000376.1 GCA_025362555.1 Verrucomicrobiota bacterium | reverse complement strand
GCTTCTTCCGATCTCGCCGCCGAGCGCGGAGCCTATTCCACGTACAAGGGTTCCAAGTGGGATCGCGGTCTCCTCCCGCAGGACACCGTCGATCTCCTCGAGCAGGAACGCGGCGTACCCATTCAGGTGCCCCGGGGCGGTCGCCTCGACTGGACTGCACTCCGCGCCAAGATCGCCCGTCAGGGCATGCGCAACTCCAACGTCCTCGCCATCGCGCCCACGGCGACGATTTCCAATATCACCAACACCTCGCCGTGCATCGAGCCGACGTACAAGAATCTCTACGTCAAATCCAACCTCTCCGGTGAATTCGTCGTCTTGAATCCCTTCCTCGTGAAGGATCTCAAGGCCCGCGGCCTCTGGAATCAGGAAGTCAGCGACGCCCTGAAATATTTCGATGGTGAACTGAAGGACATCGAAGGCATCCCCGCCGACCTGAAGGAAAAATACCTGACGGCCTTCGGCGTGGATTTCAAATGGGTCATCGCCGCTGCCGCTCGCCGGCAAAAGTGGATCGACCAATCGCAGAGCGTGAATCTCTGGCTCAAGGCACCTGATTTGAAAGTGCTCAGCCACATGTATCGCTCCGCGTGGCACGCTGGACTCAAGACCACGTATTATCTCCGCAGCCTCGGCGCCTCCGGCATCGAAAAGGCCACGAGCAATGTGAAGAAAGAAGTCCGCGGCGCCGCCGGCGAAACCAACGAAGCCACGACCGCGCGCGATGTGCGCACCGCTGCGGCCTCCCGGACGGACTCCGCTCCCTCGGTTAGCACCGATATCACCACGACGCCATTCGCCTCGATCGAGGCGGCGGCTTCCAACGGCCAACCGGCCGGAAAGAAGTCCTACAGCGCCGAAGAAAAGAAGGCCTGCTCGATTGAAGCCATGCGCAATGGCGAAGAGTGCGAAGCCTGTCAGTGATGCGCCCCTCTCGCCGCCTGCCTCCCGGGAAAGAGGCAGGTAGCGAGTTGTCAGTTCCCTTTTGTTACCCCCACCCCAAAGACAGTTTAACCGCCACCGACGGGCCAGTATCCCAACTGGCAATCTGGATTTAAACTCCACCCCGATCTTCCCGCGGTGCAACTCGAAGCCATCCCACTTCGAGCCTACTGGAGTGTTGGCTGCATCCAACCAGCCAACAGCGTGGCACGATATTACCTCGATCAGCCAGCACCGACTTGGTGGGTTCCTCCGTGCTCGCAGGCAGGTTCTTACGGATGCAGTGCCTTGCCAAAGCGTCTCCGTTCCGAATGGAGGAGCCTATTTACAGGCGATTCCGCGCACCCGCCAACGGCCAACATCCCGAATCGCTTGTAAACAAGCTCCTACACTCGGAGCTAAAGCGGGACGATCGCAGAGTGTGACTCTGCTTTACTCAAACCCATGATGATTTCCCTCCTCATTGGTTTTCTGCTCCTGCTCGGCATCGCCCTCATCGTGCTTGATTACGCCATCAAACACGCCCCCGAAGGCTATGAAGATGAATCAGGCTTCCATCTGGAAACGCACCATTGGTCCGATAAACATCACACTGCCAACTCGGGAATTTCCCAATGGGATCACGCCGAAGGCGCAAGTTGCAGCGTGGAACTCCGCCCGGCGTTGCGCCCGGTGGTCAATACGCCATTCACTCCGCACCAGCCATAGCAGGCAGGTGAGATTTTCTGGTGCCTCCGTGTAGGCCAGCGTGATTGCACGCGCTCCGCTATCGGGCTCGCGCCTTCTACCTGGCATTCCCGCTCAAAACCAATCCGCGCGTGCAAGCACGCTGCCTACACCCACAAAGGCCCCTGCGTTGCGCTTTCTTTTCCTTACAGGAGCTTATTCGCAAACGAAACAGAGGCGCGCGCCCACTGAGCTCACGCTGAATCAAGCGCCCCTCCGCGCCTCACTTCTCAATCCGCCGCGCCTCGATCGAATAAACGCGAAACACGGCACTGAGCAGACCCGGATTGGCGCGGTCGGTCGATATCACGCACTGCTCAATCCCCAAATAAGGAGCACGCGCGCTCAGTTGCTCATAAAAATGGTACAACGCGTTAATGTCCGCCCGCCGAATAGTAACCTGAATATTATTGAGCGCGAATTGATCGGACTGTTGTGCCCGTCCAGCCACAATTTCCGCCGCCAGACCCGAAGTCATCCGATTCAGCTCAGCGAAGGCTTGGGATGCATCGAGCGTCTTGGACGGATCAAGCGTGCGCGCCGCCGCCGCCGCCCGTGCCTCAATTTCCGTGCGGCGGGAAAGCCACAGTCGCTGGGTTTCGCGCTCGATCTTAAATTCCGTCAGTTCCCGACGCAACGCCCCCATTCGGCCCAAGGCCACCGGCGCCCACCAGGCGAGCCCGATCAAAGCAAACACCAGGAGCAGTACGCGTTCCCGCATCGAACGATTTTGAAAGAAAGTTTTCATGAGCCGCCTCCCGCTGCTTTATGCCAGCCCGGTTTAAACGTAATTTCGTAACGAAAAACCGTCACTCCCTCGCGCGTGTTTTTCTCCAACACCTCGACCTTCTCGATGGCCTCCAAATGGCGCACGTCGGACTCAAAATTGGTCAAGTCAGCGGCATTCGCTCCCTGCCCGCGGACGTCCAACTGCCAAGGTCCTTTCGTCGTGATACTGCCATATTCGAGCGAGACCGGCCGCTTTTGCTGCAACTCCGCGAGCATTTCAAAGGGGAGTAAACGCTGCGTGGAAATTTCCTCCAGCCGTTTTGACATGCTCTGCGCTTCTTCAATTTTCTTCACGATCGGGGCCTGCCCATTGATCTCCGACTGCTGCGCACCCAACCAAAGTCTCGTCGCGAGTTCCCCCAGTTCCAACAGTACGCAAGCGGCCAGCCCGCCGAGAATCACGGCGAATCCACGCCAAAGCAGCGTATCACGCTTCTCCATCAGGCGTCGTTCGCTCAACACCGCTTTATCGCGAATATCCGCCCGACCCAGCGTAGTCTCGTCGAAATGCGCTTCAATTCCACCGGCACTCAGTCGGAGAATCAAATCCCGCTTCTCCCGGGTGATTTCGATCGCAGGCCGGAAAGTTTTCACCGGAGCATCCGCAGCGAGACCGGCCTTGCCACCTGCTTCCGCGATGAGTGCGTCCCGCTCGCCTGCGCCTTTCGGTCGCACAAGCACGACTGCGGGCAACACACTACTGCCATCCCAGGCAATCACTTCGACTCGCTCCCCATCCTCACGCACCGAGAGGCCTGCTGCAGTCGCTGTGCCGGCTCCGAGCCAGATCGCAAAATCAGGCAATACCGCCGCAGCGCCAACCCAAGTGGCAATTTCTTCGGGAGTAAAATTTTTCCGGTACGCGGCGAAAACCAACGCTTCGTCGCGTGCCGCGTTCGTCCGGAATCCGTAGTAAAGTTGCGCGGCGGGAAACGGTGAAAGTCCCTCCAGCGCGAGCGCGACTTGCGCGGCGGGATCACCGTCCGGCACCAAGGTCACGCGCCGGACGAAAAACTTTTCGCCGGGAGCAAACACGACACCTCCGGCACGAGCGGGAGCAATTGTTACTGGGAGTGTTACCTGCGACATGTCATTAGGCGGGTCCGTCGGATTCCCGAAGTTCAAGGATGAGGAAAGGATAGTCGATACTTTTGCGTGTGAGCGCGCGGGGATCGACCGGCGTGGGCGGAGATGCGTTTGGATCGCTTTCTTCCGCGACGGTTCCCGCCCCGGTTGAAGTTGTTTGCGCGGCCGTATTGCCTGGCTGGATCACCGCGCCAATCGTGAAAACGTGGGCGCCTTGTTTTACGGTTACCCGGACCCGTAAACAGTGCACGTCGGCCCCGAGTCCGGCCTGCGCCAGTCCAGCTCCATGCACCTGGCCCGCTTCGGCAATCGATCGATAAAATTTATGATCACCCTTCGGGTCCGCCGCAGAATCAATCTCTCGCGCCACGGCTCTGGCCTGCTCAGGATCGATCCCGAGCCCCACGAGCACGTCGGAATGCGCGGAATTAACATTCACCGCACTAAAATCATAGAGCGAAGTATCAGTCCGGAATTTATCCCCGAGTTCCGTCCAGTTGCCCTCTTTGTCGAAAAAAAGTTCCCGGGCCACACTGACGGCGCGCAGCTCATCAAAGGTCTTCAGTGCACGCGCCGGGGGCTTGTAGGGCAGCGGGAAATTTTCATAATTGCGCGGATCAGCATCCGTGGAACCGGGGAGAAAATCTTTCCGGGTCCACGCCAGCAACGCATCGGTCAACCGCTCCGCGTCGGAGACGCTCGCCCCAATCGTCTCCAAATAATGTTGCAGCACCGCTTCGTTAACCGTCGGCAGAGACAGTTTGCCCGTTTCATCCTCGAACGTGACGTTCACCTCAAAACCCGCGGGCGGTTCGTAACTCGCGTACTCGAGGGGGCGGTCCCACCCTTGCTGCGCTGAATGCAGCCCGCCATCCGCCGC
>JANYFP010000360.1 GCA_025362555.1 Verrucomicrobiota bacterium | reverse complement strand
CGGCTTTTTCCGCCGCCCTGGCGGACGAGTTTCGCGCGATCGTCCACTAGCAATAAGGATTCGCAATGCCCGCCATCGAAAGAAAAAAAATCCTCGCGAAGCTCGACGACATGGTCAAGCGGCGCATTCCGATCGTCGGTGGCGGCGCGGGCACCGGCCTCTCCGCGAAGTGTCAATACCAAATGCCATTCCCCACTTTCCCGGCTTAGTCCCATCAAAATAAACCGGCCATTTAAGCTGATTTTCCGCGATGAACTTCACTAACTTTCCTTTATCATTGTCCCAGCTAATGCCAACCACTTCGAGTCCTTGCGCCTGATACTTGGAATACACCTGCTTCAGTTTTTGCGTACCTTCGACACAAGGCGGGCACCACGTAGCCCAAAAATTAATCAGCACAACTTTCCCGTGCATTTCAAGGAGATCGCAATGCCGGCCATCCACCGCAGTAAATTCCATATCGACCCGCTTGCCTACTGACGTCAGTCGATTGAGCACTCCTTTCGCCCATGGCGCGGCCCATTCAACATTCGTGTTGTTCGCTAACTCCGTGGCGAGTTTCAGTTCCTGAACGCGGTCACCTTGCAATTCCAGCGTCCATATTGTCGCCGCCTTGGAAGATGCATCGGATTCAGCGCTGTCGCTTTGTTCGGCTTTCATCCCTGAACCCAACAGCGGAAGTACAGCAACAAAGACAGAAAGGAAAAGAACGTGAGGTGCCGTCATGGATTTGTGGAGCGTGAAGCAAAGAGCAACCCACACGAACGGACTGGAGGTTTCAACTATCATCCGCCTGACTCAATCTCACAGGCCCGGAGGCCTGCGAGACCGACGGCTCTTAAGATTTAGGCTTTTTCCGGTCTATGGAGTGGTAGGGGCGATTGCCTCAATCGCCCTGTGCACCCCGAGTGCCGTTGAGGGCAACGGCCCCTACCTAAAGTCTGATTTTCAATAGCCAGTGATATGACTACGCAATTCACGGATTTATTTCGCAGACACTGCCTAATCCTCCCGCTTGCTCAGTGTCGGTGCTCAGTGAGCTCAGTGAAATATGCCTTTGCTTTTGCGGCTATGAAAGAGCGCGACCGGATCGAAGACCGCGCGGGCCTATTTCCGCTCGGATTGGCGAAGCGGAGCGGTTGATTCGCGAATCATCATCGAGGCCGGCATATCGTCCGACACCACTCGCCGGGCGCGCCCCGGATTGTTCGCCGCCTCGACAATCAGACCCACCGCACGTTCGGCCAAATCAGAAAGCGGCTGACGGATCGTCGTGAGCGCGGGCTGACAGGCGGTCGCCCAATGACCGTCGTCAAACCCAACAATCGAAAGATCATCCGGGCAGCGCACGCCTGCCAGATGAGCCGCGTGCATGGCACCAAAAGCTATCTCATCATTGGCGCAGCAAATGGCGGTCGGACGCTCGGAACATTTCAAGATCCGCTCTATGCCGGCCCGACCGCTCTCGGCGTTAAACGGACCGCTGTGAATCCATTCCGGACGAGGCACGGCCCCGTTTTTTTGCAACATCTCCAGATAACCCTGCTTGCGCTCGTGCGCGTCACGCGAGCCCTCGGGGCCAAGCAACAGACCGATGCGGCGATGGCCTAACTGAAGCAACAGGCTGGCCACCGAACGCGCGCCAGAACGATTATCGATGCTCAAGACCGGAACGCCCAGCGCACGAACATCCACGTCCTCCGGCAGCGTGGATTTGGTCATGACAAACGGCCGGCGAAACCCTTTGAGCTCTTCGAGCTCTTGGTGGCTGAGCGGCTCCGCCAGATAAATAATGCCCGACGATTCCATGCTGAGATGCTGCATCGCTTCCCGAAAATTCGCATTCTCCGTGCGCCGCATCGTTGAGATCTGCACCCCCCACCCCCGCGCCGCCGCCGCATGCAACGTGCCCGCTAAAAACCGTCCGTAATATTCGGAGAAGAAAATATTTTCATCAAAGGGTACGACGACCGTCAGCGTGGCGTTGGTGCCTTTGCGCAACATTCGGGCTCCCGGATTCGGCGAGAAGTGCTGCTTCTCGGCCAGATCCATGATCTGTTTGCGCCGATCGGCGCGGACCAAGTGGGCCGTTTCCGGCCGCAACGCCCGCGAGACCGTGGAAGGCGAGACTCCGAGACTGGCGGCGATTTGCACAATGCCCGTTTTGTCGAGACGGGCTGAGCGGGAACGGGGCATGACAACGTTTGCTATGGGATTTAGAGCCCGCCGCAAGCAATCATGTGCAAGGCAGCGCAGGCAAACGTGCGGCAGTTCCAATTGGCAGCTAGGCGGCGAGCTGGCTCGCGCTCCGAGAAGCCACCCGCGAGCGGGCTACCCTAACTCGCCAAACCGCGCCCTCGCTAAGGTCCCTTCACCACCCTCAGGCATATCAATGCGGTTGAATTGGGTGGAACGCGCCATTCATCAGCAAAGTCCTCTTCAACTGAATGGATGCGGCTCAGGCATACCCCAGCCGCAATTGCCGCTGCAGATTCAGGCCCACGCTGACTTCATCCGCGTCTTCCAACCCAAGATAAAATGATTCGGGCAAAACCCAGCCCACATCGACCATTTCAAAATTAAGCGGCACCGGTTCCCACTCGGCCACATACTGCATCAAGCGCGGCACCAGGTTCAGGCCCATCAACCAAGCGCCCAATGTCATCTGCGCCGCACCCATCAATAGCAGCCAAAGCTCACTCGTGTTGGCGCCATTTGTGAGAACAACGAATGAGTCAGGCCAATACGCAGGACTGAAAAACATCGCGAGCCCGACGAGGAAAAAATAAAATGCATCGGTCGTCTTCATGACCCAAAAGACAACGCTCAACGCCGCGAGTGCCATTCCCGGAAAATTTCAGTGGAAATACTTTTAAATCCGGAACCATTTTCACCCCTAAGGAGATGGCCCTAGCGATCATAGAAAAACCGATCATTTTCCTCTGAGGGAAGCACTCGATCTGCGTCCAGCCATTTCCCAGAATAGACTTTTCCCATCGTTTAATCGGCAGAAAATACAAGGACACACCCCTCCGTGACGAAGCCCTTGTTATCACCAACCGGGTAATTTCTCCCGGCTCCCCGAAATATTTCGCGGCGATGGATCCATCGCTTTCGATCTTCACTTTTTCGGGCACCACTCCTCAACGAATAGGTCTCTCCCTTTGGGGGTCGCTCACGTTTGCAGCCCACTGTTTGCAGCAACCCTGCAGCCGGGCCTGATTACGTGGGCGGCGTCACCGCGTCGGACTCTCCGACGCACCGCGACCTTCGTCGCGTCAACGCTCATCTGCATCCGCCCACGACTCAGCCCGCGGGTGCAAAACCCATCTTAAGTCATGTCTCGAGTCATCCCTGAGTCCGCGCTCCCGCGCATCGCCATGGTCTCCACGCACGGCTACGTCGCCGCCGAACCACCGCTCGGCAAGGCCGATACCGGCGGACAGGTCGTCTACGTCATCGAACTTTCCAAGAAACTCGCGCAACTCGGTTTTGAAGTGGATATTTGGACCCGTCGTTTCGAGGACCAACCGGAAATCGATCTCATCAACGAACGTGTCCGCGTCATTCGCATGCCATGCGGCGGCCGCAACTTCATCGATAAGGAATATCTCTACCGCCACCTTCACGAATGGTCCGAAAACGCGCTGCGTTTTATCGGAAAAAACGAATTAAAATATCAGTTCATCAACAGCCACTACTGGGATGCCGGCTACGCTTCGCAGCGACTGACCGAAGCGCTCGACGTCCCTCACGTGCATACGCCGCACTCGATCGGTCTCTGGAAAAAGCAATTGATGGAAAAAGATTTTCCAGACGATGCCGCAGTCTTCGAAAAGAAATACAACTTCACGCAGCGCATCAATGAAGAGACCTTACTCTACCGGAACTGCGATGAGGTTATCGCCACCACTCCGTTTCAAGTGGACATGATCGTGAATGACTACGGTGCATCCCCGGAACAGGTTCACATGATCCCGCCCGGCTACGATGACAACCGGTTCTTCCCGATCAGCGCTGCATCGCGCAAGGCGGTTCGCGCACGCCTCGGTTACGAAGGCAATGTGATCCTCGCCCTCGGCCGGCTCGCCCGCAACAAAGGCTACGACTTGCTCGTCGATGCGTTCTCCGTCATCGCCAGCCGGATCCCCGATGCCGTCCTCCTGCTCGCTATCGGTGGCACTTCACTCAACTCCGCTGAACAAAAAATTCTCGACGAGCTCAAGGCGCAGGCACTGGCCCTCGGCCTCAGTGACCGCGTGAAGTTCACCGGCTTTGTCGCCGACGCCGATCTGGCCGATCACTACCGCGCGGCGGATGCGTTTGTGTTGTGCAGCCGATATGAACCTTTCGGCATGACCGCCATTGAGGCCATGGCCTGTGGCACCCCGACCGTCATCACCACCCACGGCGGCCTCTATCGCGCCGTGACCTTTGGTCGCCATGCGCTCTATGCCGACCCGTTTGACAAAGAGGATCTCGGCATCTCCATCGTGAAAGTATTGAAACACCCGCGCCTCGCCCATCGCTTGGGGCGCATGGGCGCACACAAAGCCCGCAGTCTGTTCACGTGGACCGGCATTGCGCAGCAGCTCATCAGCTTGATCGAAGAACGCGCCACCGCCCTCGCCTTCACCGATAACGAATGGGACGAACCGTGGAACGACGGAGATTAAAATCATGCCCACTTCTCTCGTCAGACTTTTCAGCACCGACCTCGACGGCACTCTCCTCGGCAATCCAGAAGCTACCCAACGTTTTAAAACGACCTGGACCGCACTCCCCGATGATCGCCGGCCGCTCCTCGTCTACAACAGCGGTCGCTTGGTCAACGACCTGCGGCACTTCGTGGATCAAGGCAATTTGCCTGCCGGCGATTTCTACATCGGCGGTGTCGGCGCGCAAATTTTCGACGTCAAGGCCGGCCGGATGCTCGAAGAACTCCAGGCCCACCTCGCCGATGGCTGGAACCTCGCAACCGTGCGTGAGATCACCCGCCAGTTTCCCGGCGTGCGCCCGCAACCGGATGAATTTCAGCACGAATTCAAATCGAGTTGGTTCCTCGACCACGCCAGTTTAGCCACCATCCGAGAACTCAAACGCCAGTTCACGGATGCCAACCTCACGGTGAAAATCGTGTATTCCAGCGCGCGGGATCTTGATATCCTCCCGCACAACGCCACCAAAGGCGGCGCGCTCGCGTGGCTTTGTCACCGCCTCGAAATCCCATTCGACGCCGTCGTCGTCGCCGGTGATACGGGCAACGATGCCAGCATGTTTCGTTTGCCGGGCGTACGCGGCATCATCGTGGAAAACGCCCTCCCCGAGCTCTTCGAAGCCACGGTCGAT
>JANYFP010000320.1 GCA_025362555.1 Verrucomicrobiota bacterium | reverse complement strand
CATTGTCCAGCAAAAGTCTAAATCTTAAGAGCCGTCGGTATAAGCACGTGATTTCTATGGCTGGATTCGGGCAAACAAGTTCACCGAGAAATACACAAAATACACCTCAGGTGGGTCAAGGAATCGAAAGATATTACTGGGATGGCGGCACCAAACAGGGTTCGTTCTGAAACAGTGCATTCCACTCAAATTTATTCCTTTCGGGTTTTTCGGGCCACAGTCTTGCGACGGCGGGTGATTCGTATTTCGTGGTTAAATTCTTCGGTATCGTTTTGGTTAAGGTGTTGTTTTTTATTTTTGTTATGATGCTTCCGACTTCATTTTTCCGACGATCTATTTTTCGGGTTTTCGTGGTACTGTTGGCACTCGGGGTCTGCAACCGCGGGTTCGCAGAGAACGCGGCGTCAACCGGCCGGGTGAAATCACAGGTCGCCAGCGCGCTCGTGGAGAAAAAAGTGGGGGATCGCTTGAGGAAGTTGGTGGAGCTTGGGTCGGGTCTCGCGTTGTCCGAGATCACGGAAGCGCTCGAGGTGGCGCAGCGGTTGGATGAGTTGCGGGCTCGCGCCGTGCTCCGCGAGAGCGCGGTGAAACGATGGAGCCAGTTGGCGCCGGCGGCGGCGTGGGCCTACGTTGCCACACTGCCCGAGGGCCGCGGCAAATTGGATCTGGTCCGCATCGTCGCCCCCGCGTTTGCAAAAAATGATCTGGTTCATGCCGCCGCCGTCGTCACGGCCATGGCGGGTTCACGGTCGCGGATCGAGGCTGTGGGGATCATTGCGGAGGTCTGGGCGCGATCGGACGTGGTCGCGTCGCTCCAGTGGGCGCGGGGGCTTTCCGCCGGTCCGGCGCAGGAGACGGCGTTGTATAATATCCGTTTTATCTGGGTGCATTCGGATCCGGCGGCGGCATCCGAGGACGTGCGGCACCTTCCGCCAGGCGATACCAAAAACGCACTGATGATGAACATCGCAGGCGAGTGGGCTGCGCGCGATCCGCAGCAGGCGATCACCTGGGCGCGTGCCTTGCCGGATGCTGCCGAGCAAGAGCTGGCATTTTCCAACATCGTCGAATCATGGGCGGATGCGAGTCCGCGGCAGGCCGGCGAGTTTGCGATGCAGCTCCCGGCCCAATTTCGGCAACGGGCGCTGATCGCGGTCGTGGCGCGCTGGGCGACACAAGATCCCAGCGCGGCGGCCGCGTGTGCGCTGCAAGTGCCGGATGCGGTTGTCCAAGGTCGCGGGCTCGCCGAGGTTTTCAGCGTGTGGGCTTCGGTGGACCCCGACGCCGCCCGCAACTGGGTGAATGCGCTCGAACCCGCGCCGCGCCGCGAAGCGGCCGTGCAGGCTTACGTTGAGGCGGTGGCCGAGTGGGCGCCCGAGGCCGCAGCGCGGATGGCGGTGGAGATTTCCGATCCTGCCGTGCGCTGGCAGCGGGTCGAGCGCTGCGTCACATCGTGGTACGAACTGGATGCGGCTCCCGCCCGCCGCTGGTTTGAAGCGGCGGATCTGTCGGTGGAAAACAAGCGGCAGTGGCTGTCCGCGCACGGGAATAATTGAGCGCCGGGAAATTGCCACTGACGCGATTCGCTGAACGGATGAGCCGGCCTTTGACGATGAAAACAGTGCTCCGTCCCCTGATTGCGCTCGCCTTGCTCGGCACTGGGGCGGTGGTTGGCTGGCGCATGTTCTGGAGCAAATCTGCGTTTGGGCCTGTCGCCGTTCAGGCCGCTGCAGGAACGACGAACCCGGGCGCTTCGCGGCCGGGCGAACCCGCTTCATCACCGCTCGCTTCGCGCGAGGTCCCGGCGAATTCCTTGGCGGTCGTTCCGTCGGCCCGAGAAATGACATCGGCTCTCGTGGCGCAAATTGAGCGCGCATTTAATTCACCGGATGAGATGGAGTGGGAGTCGATTTTAAACCGACTCGACCCATCCTTGGTCGCGCAGGATCGCGTCGCCGCCGGGCGTCTCCTGGAAACGTTGCCGGTCGGCGACCATCGCGATCAGTTGCTGCGGCGGCTGGCGCGCGCCTGGGCGGCGGTTGATTTCGCCGGGGCGGTGGGTTGGATTGGAAGTTTGTCGAGTGCGGCGGATCAAAAAACAGCGTTTGAAGATGCCTGCTTCGGCGCGGCGGAGACCAATCCCGCAGAGGCGATTCACGCCTGGGAGACTTTTAATTTTGGCGTCGATGATCACGTCCTGGAAAATCTGGTGCAGAACTGGGCGGGCCAGGACATCGAGGCGGCGCGGGTTTGGGTCAGTGGACGGACCCCGGGTTCGCAGCGCGATCAGGTGGTCGCGCGAATCGCCTTCGTGCTGGCGAAGACCAAACCCGCTGACGCCGCGAATTTTGCGACTCGGGGAATTCCGCCCGGACCGGCGCAAACCGAGGCGGTCATTTCCGTGCTGCAGACTTGGGCGCAGCACGATTTGGCCGGTGCGACCGCATGGGCGGCAGGTTTTACCGAAGAACCATTGCGGCAGCGGGCCATCGGTGAGCTCGCCGGGATCGGCCGGGATTCGCCTTGAAATTTGCACGAACGCGGGTGCCCGGACGGAACCGGCGGATGCTCGCGGGGGCTGCGAAATTCGCTGCCTGAGTGAGGTTGACCCGCATGATGAATTGCCACACGCACACTGCCTTTATGGCCCGAAGTGTAATCTATGCCTCTACTCCGCGTTGTGACCGGTGCCGCTTGGCGCCCCGGTGGTGTATCTGCGCAGGTCTGCAAAACATCGATTGTTCACTGCGCGTGGATGTGCTCATTCATCACCGCGAATTTGTGCGGCCGACGAGTACGGGGCGTTTGATTACCCGGGTCATTCCGACCGCGCGGCACCACCAATTCCGCCGTGAGACGCCACCGGCGAAGGAAACGGTCGTGTTGCCCGATCACACGGTTTGGATTTTGCACCCGCGCGGTGAGCTGCTCCCGGCGGATGTCTCGCCGAAGGGCCTGCAGGTAATTTTGCTCGATGCGAGTTGGCCGGAAGCGGCCCGCATGACGCCGACGGTGGCGCCATGGGGCCGGTTGGTAAGGCTCCCGATGACGGGGTCGAGTCGCTATTGGTTGCGCACCCAGGAACTCGCGGGAAATTATTCCACCGTTGAAGCCTTGTTGTTTTTGCTGGCCGCGTTGGGACTGACAAAAGAGGAGTCGCAGCTTCGGCTGATGTTTGAGCTGCAAGTGTACGCCGGTTTGTTGGCGCGGGGCAATAAGCTCGCGGCGGTGGAATATCTTTCAACATCGCCGGTGCGCGAAGCCTTTCCGGAGTTGTTGCGGCAACTCGATTTGAAGCGCCCGCGAATTTAGGGATCGTTTTTTCCGCACATTTCCTTGTGCGCCGAATCTTCCAGGAGCTTATCGCGGATCGTGAACAGAGTCGAACGGCTCCGGCTTGGCTGGGTGCAGGAGCTTGCTTGCAAGCGATTCGGCGTACGGACCGGCAACGAGTATCCTGAATCGCTTGTAAACAAGCTCCTACATTCGGAGGAATAAATTTGCAGGTATCGTGCGCCGGGGGCTCGTTCGAACAGACGAGCGGTCATCTCGATTTATCATATTTCACAAAGGCTGACCCCACTAGAGTGGGTCGCGCCTGAATCGACGTGGGCGGTGCCGCCGGGTTTCAGCTCGTTTTTTACGAACGGGATGAAATCTGCGCTTGGCTCCGGTATATCCACATTCCTCCGCCGGGGGTTCATCTCAGCGGGTCCTGAGGTTCATTCTTCAGGGCCACAAGTAATCGTTGTTTTCCGAAAAACGAGCCATAGAAAAACCGAGTTAGTAATCCCGCCAATGATTTACGTGAACTCCATCTCCTGCCTGCAATGTCCTGCGCGTGACGGAGAGGTCTTGCTTGGCCGGGAATCGCACCAGCGGATTTCTTTCTTCCTGGGGAATTCAGATTATCCGGCTGTGATTGGTTGGGCGCAGTTGCGCTGCAATAAAATTACCACCGGCTATTTTCGGTACAGCTGACTTCCAGCTGCGGAAATCCATCTCCTGTATTCACCGTTTGACTCGGCTCCGTGCCACTCGCGGTCGGATCAATTTCGAATCGCATTCTCTTTCGCCCCGTACTCTCCGCCGGACGTGCCAGCACGCCGCGGCGTTTTCAGCCCGTCCCCACCGTGCGGTCCGCTCCCCGCGTTCCGCTTAATGAAAATATTTTGAGGATACTATCATGGCTAACAAAGAACCGCGCGTCCCGACTCCGCGCGACGACAATAACGACCCCGATTTTTCCGCCGTCCTACAAGAGCTGTTGGCGGCCTATCAGCCGTTGCTCGAGGAGGATCTTCGTCGCACCAAGTCCGCCGACGTACTGATCAAAGAGGAGCAGGATACCACGCCGAATTGCGAAGAAGAATTCGCCTTGGCCAATCGTCTCTTCGAAAGGTTCAGTCAGCCGGACACTGCGGTCCGTTTGCTGCCGCCCGAGGCACGGGAAATAATCGGCACCATTAATCGCGAGGGTTGGTGTCTGCGTCACATCCGCTGCTGTTTGGTCTTTGGTTATCTTGTTTGCCGCCGCCAGCGCACGTTCCGGGGCTTTGCGTATTATGTTTATCGTTACTGGCTTTGTGTCCGGGAAATATTGGGTAAATCGCCGGCCGGTCGGGCGCTCACGGCGGAGGAACGCGAAGACGTCCAGACACTCATCAAATCGCTGGCGTCAGCCTATCGTCCCTATCTCACGGACCAATTGGCCTCGATTGAGTTTCCGCTTGGATTGCCGGATGAAGTGATCAATGGGAAAATCGACTGCCTCGAAGGCGAAGCGGATTCCGCGGCCATCTTCGAGCGATTGCTGAATCCTGAAACCGCCGCTGCGCTGCTCGGTCGCGATGTGTTCAAGGAGCAGAGTCGGGAGCCTTGGTTCTGGTTCTGTCGCTGCTGGTGCCTCTGCGCGATCCGGCTCGGTTGCTGTCTCGCCCGGGCGAGAAACCTGGTTGATGTCGTGCGGTGTTTGCGCGCGTACCGCCTTTGCCTGCGCGACTGTTTTCGTCCGCTTCAATGCGAACTGATCGCACCCACGGGTTGCACCGATGAGGAGTTTATCCCGCAAGTCGGAGGCTTGGGGGTAACCGTGAAAGGCACGGCTGCCGGCGCGGGCTTTCTCCGCTATGAACTTCAGATTCGTCGCGTCGAAGGTGCCGCCTGCGCCGATGACGCGGGTTGGAGCAGTCCAAGCGATCCCTCCGTGGTGGCCTATCCGGGCGGCGGCTCGGCTGGCACCGTTCCCGTCGTGAATGGCGTTCTCGGTTGGATCAATACGACCGTGCTGGCGGCGGCTTCGTTTGAAATTCGGCTGCGGGTTTTCACCACGACTTCGAATGTCGCGCAGTGCACGACTTGTCTCCCATTTAATCTATTCAAGAAACTGGTTTATATCAGTCACGTTGCGGGCGCTTCGGTGAGAACTCCGCCCGGTCCATTTGTAGCCGACGCGCCGATCACCACGGGAAATCCCGGAGGAATCGTCGCTCCGGTGGGTTGCTGTGTTACGGTGCGCGGCAGTGCGTGGGTCGGCGAATGCAATAATCGAAAAATCAAGTGCTTCGATCTGCGTTACGGTCTCGGATTTTTGCCCGGACCAAATCAAGTGGGCTTCAATCCTGCATCTTATATCGGGTCGCTGCTGGTGGCTCCTGTTTGTTACACCGCACCGGATGAAGCGGGCAAGCGCGCGCCGTGGAATCAGGTTATCAGCGGCGCCCTCACGACGCAGCTCGTGTTGACCGACGTCGATTTGGGCAACGGTACGGTGCTCAAGCTGTGGAAGCTGCGCGACTACTGTTTCGACAGTGCGAATATTCTCCCGCCGTGCCCCGACGCGGCGCACGCGTGCCGCAGCGGAAAGTACACGCTGCTGCTCGATGTGGAGGACACCTTGGGCAATCATTACTACGATACGCAGCAAGTGTGGTTTGATAATAAACCGATTCACGTGGAGTTTGCCGGACTTGAAGCGTTGCCCAGTTGCCAGGACATGAGTTTGAAAAAATTCGTGCCGCCGGGCGCACCCTGCGCCGCGAAATGGCCGGTCAACTTGCTCGGCTTGGTCTACGATGAATATATTGATCCGGTTGATTTGTCTTATCCGAGCGACAATTTTGCTTACTACTCGCTTTGGATTACTCGTCAGGGCGGGCCGACTTACAGTGTGCCGATCACGCCCGATCTCGTCGTTCTCGGGCCCGATGCTTTCAAAGGCACCCAGCGGGTCGGCGAACCCGGGACGCGGTGCGAGCAGGCGATCGGTGGTTGCCCCGTGCTTCCACCGCCGGCGAAGTTCTTCAACGCACTGACGAAACTTGATCTGCGCATCTTCGACGAAGTGTGTTCGCTGAGTCTGGGCGCGCCTTATAAACCACCGGCCGGATTCGCGCTCAAACGTGGCACGTGCTGCGGTTACACGTTCGAACTCTTCGCGCAGGACAAGACCTGGAGTGGCGACGGCAGCGTTGGCCAATGCCACCAATTGTGGTCGCTGCCGTGGGCGGTCTGCATCTGCAATGATGTCGACGACCATCAAGGTTAAGTCTGCTCCGGGCCGAGGTCACTGACCCCGGCCCGGTATTTTCCTCGGGCGATCAACCTCATTACTCCACTCATCCTGTGTATCAAACTCATCCTTGGCTGGCCGTGGGGTTGGCGATGCTTGCGACCTGGCGCGTCAGTCATTTGCTGGCGCGCGAGGACGGGCCGTTTCATCTGCTGGCCCGCCTGCGCGCGAGATTGGGCTACGGATTTTTCGGCACACTGATGGATTGCTTCACCTGTCTCAGCGTGTGGATTGCGGCTCCTGTCGCGTATCTGCTTTCTACTGATCTTCGCGAGTGGGCCTTGCTCTGGCTGGCATTGTCGGGTGCCGCCTGCCTGATCGAGCGCGTTTTCGAAAAGCCCGTCGTCTTTCAACCCTTGCCTGAAAACTTCAAACCCGGAAATCCCCATGAGCTGCTGCGGCCAACAGAGAACTGCGTTGCGTCAAACGACCAAGCCCATCCCAAGCCCGACGAATTATCCCGTCGCGCCTAATTATCCTTATCCCGCGGCGCAGCCGGTTGTGCCGATGCCGGTGGTTTCGCTGCAACGTCCGTCGGCCGTGCCGCCGCCTGCACTTCATTACGGGGCGGTAAAATTGCGTTATCTCGCGTCCGCACCCGTGCTGGTGAACGGGCCGGTGTCGGGAAAGCCCTACGCGTTTTCCCGCGACGAATGCGATCAATTCGTTGACCCGCGCGACGCCGAATCACTCTTGCGCACGCGGTATTTCGAGCGGGTGTTTTGAACGGAGGTTGGGTTTAGTCTGGTCGGGTGTGGCGCTTGCTTGCAAGCAAG
>JANYFP010000319.1 GCA_025362555.1 Verrucomicrobiota bacterium | reverse complement strand
ACTCATGCCGCCCAGTCGTGGACCGCGTGTGTCGGCTTCGGAGTATTCCATTTCAACACCGGGCAGATACTTTAGGAATTCGCCAACGTTCCCTTCGGTTACGTTGCCAAAGGCTTCTGCGGAAACCGAGCGGCTCATGTTCATCGAATTGCGCTGGTGCTGCAGGGCCTTCGCGTTGCCGTCGGTCGCCGTGGTGACTTTGAAGGTGTCGAGCTTTACCATGTCCGCGTCGCCGGATCCCGGTTTCGTGCTGCCGGTTGCGCCCAGTTCGAATTCATAGGCGAGGGAGTCTCCTGCTTTCAGTTCGAGCTCGGCGGACGTGGGGGCAAATCCCGTATAGGTGACGGTCACGGTCACTTTGCCCGCCGGTACATTGGCCAAGCTGAAGTAGCCGCCGTTCTCGGTCGGCACAGTGAGGTTGGTTCCCTCGACGTGCACTTCTGCATCGTGGACGTATTCTTTGTTAATCGGGTTGAAGACGTGGCCGGTGATAATGCCGGTGGTGGATTGGGCGAACGCCGGCAGGGCGAAGGCGAGCGCAAGACTCGCCGCGAGCAGCAGACGGAATGGTTTGGGGGGTGTGGGATGCATGGGTAATAAAATTCAAGCGCGTGGGGCGCTGCGGGGGTGGGGTAGAGTGACGCGCAGTAACGTCGCGGGTAGTGCGGTGATTTCTTCGGACTATAAGCTGCCCTCTCTCCTGCCACATCCCTCCTTAGAGGGGGCTGGGCGATTTTCTCAGTCCTTGGCAGCGCCATTATCTAGGCACTGCGGCACGGATTTGTCGGCTTGATCAAGCAACGTTTGATGGGGGTATCGTCAGATGTCTCTTGGGTCGGAGCGTCCCCCCCCAGTTTGCGTTTAGGAAATAGTTGTCTCTCGCCCGCGCGAGCACCCCTTGCAGCCCATGGTCTGACGCCACTCGAATTCGGTGTCGTTATTCTTCCGGCGGGCGCGAACTTTCTGCCCGCCTTTGCCGGTGAGGCTCTGCGCATTAGGTTGAGCGTGCCGGAGCGAGAAAATTTTATCGATCTACTCGTCTGGGTTGTCGCTGCCAACGTGGCTCATGCCCGTCCGGACATTGGGTGACGCAAATCGGTTTGCTCCGCCGATCTCAAATCCGGACGCATAGGAATTGCATTTCTTGACCTGTCCCTCAAGCGTCCCTCGGCTCTGTCCACGTTTGGTCGAGTGGACCTTTTGAATGACGACTCCGTTGGTATCTTCGTTTTTAATTGCTTGCCGGTATTGTCACTGGCCTTGTTCCCACCCCCTCAATGGAGGGATGTAAGCAGTAGGAAATTATGTATGCTCGGAACGGTGGCGATTACCACCTGCGTCGTGCCCTAAAATAAATCCCCATGAATTTTTGCCGCTTTATCTACCTGGTTGCGTTCTTTCTCGCTGGTTTCTCCGGCGCACGTGCTGCGGAAGTGCCACTATCGGAGTTAGTGCGTGCGAGTCTTGATTTCTCTGCGGCGCAATACAGCGGAATGCTCACCCAATTGGAGGGCAGGGAGGGTTACCCGCGCTCCGTCGCCCATGGGGAAATTACTTTCGTGCCGCCGAAAGATTGGACCAGTGGTTTTTTCCCGGGCTCGCTCTGGTATTTGTTTGAGGCCACTGGAGAAGCGAAATGGCGGGATGCTGCGGCCAAGGCGACCTCGGGCTTGAAGTCGTTGCAGGATTACCGCGGGACCCATGATCTCGGTTTTATGCTCTTTTGCAGCTACGGGAATGGCTATCGCCTTACAGGAGACGCGGCTTATCGCGACGTGTTGCTTGCCGGTGCTGAGTCACTCAGTACGAGATTCAATCCCACGGTGGGCTGCATCAAGTCGTGGGACCGCAAAGAGTGGGCCTTCCCCGTCATCATAGACAACATGATGAATCTCGAACTGCTCTGCTGGGCCGCGCGTGCCAGTGATCAACCGCGCTATCGTGACCTTGCGGTTGTCCACACTGACACGACCTTGCGTAACCATTTTCGGCCCGACAACAGCAGCTACCACGTCGTGGTTTATGATTCGACGACGGGCAAAGCGGTTCAGCATATCACGCATCAGGGCTGCGCCGATGAATCTGCGTGGGCGCGCGGTCAGATGTGGGGGCTCTATGGTTTTACGCACATGTACCGGGTGACGCGTGATCCGCGCTACCTCGCGCAGGCGCAAAAAATTGCCACGTTTATCCTGAACCACCCACGGCTGCCCGCGGATAAAATTCCTTATTGGGACTTTGACGCGCCGGATATTCCTGGTGCCCCGCGCGACGCCTCGGCGGCTGCGATCATGTGCTCGGCACTTTTTGAACTGAGCGATTACGTAGAGTCATCGACCGGCCGCGAGTATGCGGCGGTGGCAGAGCAGCAGTTGCGCTCACTCGCGTCGCCGGCTTATCGCGCGAAGCTCGGTGAGAATCACGGATTCCTGCTCATGCATTCCACGGGCGATTTCCCGAAGCACGATGAGATCGATGCGCCGCTTAATTACGCGGATTATTATTTTCTGGAAGCGCTGCTCCGCTGCAAGGCGCACCTCGCGAAAGCCGGCGGAAATTGAGCATGCTTGGCCACGCACGGCGCCGGAGGGTTCTGACGGCAGCCGTGGTGAATTTAACAATCAAAGCTGAATGATCCCGCGCTGCAACGCAGCGGTCACGGCCTGCGTGCGATCCGCGACGCGCAGTTTGGCGAGGATGCTTTTCAGGTGATCCTTCGTGGTGTATTCGCTGATCTTGAGTGCCTCGGCGATTTCCTTGTTCGCCAAACCGCGCGCCAGTTCATTGAGCACCTCGATTTCGCGAGCCGTCAGTTGTTCGTAGGAATTTCGGGATTTCAGGCGCGTGGCGACATCGCGCGGAATCCAGCGCTTGCCCAGCGCGACCGCTTGAATCGCTGGAATCAGTTCCTCGCCTGTCGCGCTTTTCAGTACGTAACCCTGCGCGCCGGCCTCCAGCGCGGCATGGATGTCGCCGTCGCCGTCAAACGCCGACAGCATCAGTACGCGCGCTTCGGGGGCCAGTCGGCGAATCTGCCGCGTGGCTTCGTGGCCGGATTTTCCCGGCATCCGGAGATCCATCAGCACGACGTCAGGTCGCAAGATTTCAAAACGTTGGATCGCCTGCTCGCCGTTGTCGGCCTCACCGACGACCTTCAGATTTGATTCAGTGTTGATGAGCGCAATGAGTCCCATGCGTACAATAAAATGATCATCGACGACGAGAATCCGGATTTCAGTGGGCTGCGGCATGGGACGATGAAAATGGAATTATGCCTGGGCTGCCGGAGCTGAGCCTTCGATGATGGAAATGATGGCGCGCACCGTGGTGCCTTCGCCGGGAGTGCTGTTGACGTCCAGCCGGCCGTTCAAGCGCTTGGCG